>JAAKFX010000025.1 GCA_011064865.1 Candidatus Anoxychlamydiales bacterium | reverse complement strand
CCAATCTGAATGTTGTACACCACTGGTTACTTTTGTTTTTTCCGCATTTAGAACATCATGAGTATTCGGCGCATTTATAAAAACTACAATATTTCTTTTCATAAATTGAATCCTATAAAAGTATTGTTTTTGAATTTTAACTAATATAATTGTCTCTATCTTTTTTTTCTATATATAAAAATCATTTCTTGACTAATGAAACTGAAATTAATACAATAAATTACCTATTAAAGAGTTATAATTTTTTTTAATACTTAGATAATTATTTTATGAAAGTTTTATTTGTAGGCATGATAATGGGTATTGCTGGTGCAGTACCTTTGGGTCCCATCAATATTGAAATGATTAGAAGATCCATTAAATATGGGTTTATGTCAGGGGTAGCTATAGGTCTTGGAGCTAGTTTTGCTGATTTCACTTATTTATGTTTTCTTTCTACAAGTATTTTTACGTTTATCAATAAGCCTATAATTTTGAAATGGATTGGTATTATAGGGTCTATTATAGTTGCTTTTTTTGGAATAATAATTTTAAAAGAAAAAAATAAAAAACAAATAGTAAATGAGAGCTCTCAAAATAATAAAAGTTTTTTTAAACAATCTTTAGAAGGGTATTTGATCGCTTTAATCAATCCATTCATTATAGTTTTTTGGTTCTCTTTGAGTTCTCAAATAGCAGTTATAACCAATAATTCTTTATTGCTGATATTATATGCTGGATTTGGAGTGATGATAAGTATGATTTTTTGGACTTTTACTTTAAGCTTTGTAAGTTCGATTACAAGAAAAAAAGTCTCTGATAGATGGATGTCAAGAATCAATGTTATAGGTGGTATAACCCTACTCGGCCTTGCTGCATTCGGATTAGTTAGAAGTTTATATTATTTTTAACATCAAAAGTAGTTTGTTATGCTAAAGTATTAATCAAAATAGCTTTTTTCTGCTCTTTGTATTGTTTGATTTTTTGAATACTTAGTTGTGTGGTATATAAAAAAGCCATAAAAGTCCATATAGCTGCTTGAATATATGTTCCAACAAACAGATTAGCAAAGAAAATTCCAAGATATCCTAAAGTTTTTAGAGCAAGATCTGAAAAAGCAACAAATTGTTGTGTTTGGATGTTTTTGACAATCACTTCGTAAAAAAGCTTTCTTGTTTTTAAAGGATCATTTTTTGCTTTTAAAAGGTTTTGCTTAAAAATTTTTAATGTATCTTTATCCATGCTCTCATGGATATCAGCGCATTTTTTATAATCTATTTTTATATCTTTTTTACAAATATCATTGAAAGATTGAAGAAATGGATCAATCATTTTAGAGTCAATTTTTTTTAAATAAAAAAGCAATTTTTTATTGTTCCAATAGTGAAAAATATCTAGTCCTATCATTGTAGATAAACTTATAGAACCTAAAGGTATTGTAATAGCATATATACTCTGCGTTAAATCAAGCAACCCTCTCATGCGCATACTAGCTGCAAAAAAACAAGAAGAGAGTAGGAAGATATTACTAATAGTTAAAATAGTTTTAATAAAAGATGCATAAAAAATTTTGTTGTTATCTACTTTTTTTGCAAAACTCATATCTTGTATGCTTTTGTTTAATAAATGGATATAAAAAGGCAAAGCAATAAGCCCAACAAAATTTAAGCTGACAAAAGCAAAATTAGTTATTTTTTTAGAAAAATTATTAACTAACTCTCCTAGCAAATATAAGATATCAATCACCAAAATAAAAATACTGCTTATTAGATCTGAAAATTTTTCTAAAAAAATATAGGATTGTTGATTTTTGCACCAACATATGATAGCGCAACTTCTTTGCTTTATATAAATAGTAATACGCTTTTTTGTATTATCTAAACCAAAATATTTTTTTGCATTTTTTGGATTTAGATTCTCATAAGAGTTTATCTTATGCGACATAGTATTGTTCCTTTTTATGCAGATAGAAAAACAAATTGAAAAAGAACCACTTAAAAGTAGTTCTTTTTCATAAATTTTTACATCCTACTAGCAATAGAAGAGATGCCCAAAATTGGAAGGCCTAAATTCATTGTGCGGCGATATAGATCACAAAGAAGTAGTCTTTCATCTTCTCTATCAGAGCCTTGAACTTTGCATTTAGTATAAAATGATGCGAATTGTACTGCTATTTCATACAAATATTCTGCTAATCTATGAGGACCTAAAGTATCTTTCATGTTTTGAATAGCTTTTGGAAATTCTAATAAACTAAGAGCTAAATGCATTTCCTCTGCTGTTTCTAGAGCAAATTTTGGGTTTTCTTGTATTTTAGATAAGTCTTTATCAGATTTTGCAATTATAGCATTTGCTCTAGCTACAGAATATAATAAATATGTAGCTGTTCTTCCTTCAAAGCTCGTCATTTTTTTCACATCAAATCTGTAATTTTTTTTAGCATCGGTAGCAAGATCAGCAAATTTGATATTGCCAATTGCTATAGCGTCTATAACGCTGTCACTAATGAGTTCAGAACCTTCTGTGGCTTTTTCTCTAATAGCTTCTATTGTTCTTCTTTTCGCTGCATCTATTAAATCTATAAGCTTTTCTGTCTCACCTGATCTTGAACGATATTTCAGCCCATCAGGACCTAAAACTAATCCGAATGGAACATGTGTAGTTTTTACATGATCAGGTAAGTAACCACCTACTTTTGCACAATCAAAAAGAACTTGAAAGTGATGAGCTTGTCCTCCATCTGTAACGTAAACGATTTCATCAGCTTTTTGTATTTTAGATCTATAATCTATTGCAGCTAGATCTGTTGTGTTATAGTTATATCCGCCATCTCTTTTTTGAAGCATAAAGAAATATTTCTTTTCAGGATCATCATCTGGCAGAGCTTTTTTTGTAGGATCATTTACTTTCATTCCCTTTGCTAATCTTTCAGTAGGTGGAGCTGCTTCCTCTTCATCCTTTTGATATAAATTTTTCTGAGCCTCTTTTGTAAGCTGAGCTATTTTTGCGTGATAATTTTCTAAAAGTCCTGGATTAAGCTCTTCTTTTTCTGGTTTTTCTTCTTCAGCTTTAGCCTCTGCAGTAGCTTTTTCACCTTCTTTAGCACCTGTATCAACTTTAGCCTTTGCTTTTTTTGGTATAGGCAGAGATTTGCTTCCAGATTCAACAATAAGATGTTTGCTAGCAAGTTCAGCAATAATTTCAGGAAGTCTTGGATTATAAAAAGATTCAGGAATTTCTTTTAACTCTTTGGATATCCCTAAAGTATCATATAACTCTTGATACGCTCTTCTAGAGATATCACAAATAACTTCCCACATTTTATGATTTGTTTCATTACCATTTTGAAGTTGCACAACTTCTAATCGAGAAAGTTCTTGAAACTCTTCATACTTTTTTCCTAATGCTGTAGCTTCTTTATACCATGTAGCAAAATCTGCAAGCGTATATCTATCAGGATGTTCTAAAAAATCTTCATGTTGTATTTTTATGTATGCAATAAGCATTCCAAATTGCTTTCCCCAATCTCCAATATGATTTACTCTTAGAGTATTATGACCTAAAAATTCATATAAATTAGCAAGGCTATCTCCTATAATTGTAGATCTTAAATGCCCAACGTGCATCTCTTTAGAAGTATTGGGTGACGAGTAATCAACAACAACTCTTTTAGGACTTGTGTCTCTAGGTACTCCAAGTCTTGGATCCGAGTTCATTTCAGTTAAATATTGAAAGATGCTCTCTGGGTTTAAAAAGATATTTAAAAATCCAGGTTTTGAAAATTCTACTTTTTTAATAATTTTTGTTTTATCCACTTCTAACATTTTCGCAGTAAGCAGCTCTGCTGTTTTTGGCATAGGAGTACCTGTCATAAGTTTCGATATTCTAACAATATTTGCCTGATAATGGTGAGGAAACCTCTTCCCATTATTGCGTTCAATAGTTATATCTATATCTGGTGCTTTTGTTGCAGAAATTGCTGCATTTCTAACGATATCAGTTAGTAATTGTTCTAAACCATTCATAAACCCTCCTTTAAAATAAAAGGGGACAATATATATAAATAAAGTTAATAAATTTCAAGCAAAAAGAATTATTAAAATATTTATTTTACACTTTATTTCAAGTTGTATTGATTTCTATATAAAAAGAACACCTCACTCTATGAAATGAGGTGTTTTTAATTCGAAAAAATAATTTTTTTCTTATTGAAAATATGGAAGAAAATCTTCTGGCGTTTCAATTGAAGTATTTCGAATAGTTATTCCATCAATACCTTTTTGATATTGCTGTTTTTTCATTTCTTGAATAGCTAGCGCTAAAGATGCCCAAGAATATGTGGATTCAGAATGAAATACTTCATCATAAAGATTGTATATCTGAGGCAATATCATTGAATATTTTGATGCTACAATATCCTCTTTTCCATAATGTTTCATAGCTTCAATGATTACATCATCTAACTCATTTATGTATGAAGTTTTCATGCAAATATTGTAAGTTGCTTTTCTTAAAGTTTCAAAATCCATAGGCTCTTGAAACTTTTTAGGATCCATTAAAAATATTTCACAACCCTCTTTTTGCAGAGTCTTTATCAAATTCTCATGTTGCTTTTGAGCAAGACCTTTGTTAATTGTTCCAATGCAACTTAGCATATAAGGATCATTGATATATACAACATCAAAGATATTAACAGTAGAGCCTATCATTTGAATTTTATTACTACAACAAGCCTCAAATTTGAAAAGATCAGAATCTAATTCACAAATAAGGCATTTACCGCCGCCGCCGGCTTTGAAAAATTCAGAAAGATCTATAGTAATAACTTTTATTCCTCTATCTCTAAGCTCACATTGAAGCTGATTGCTTACTCTCTCATCAATAATAATTGATTTATCAATTGTAGGAGAGTTGGATGCAAAATTCTGAGCATCATGCTCTGAGAGAATTAAAGCATTCGGATATAGCTGTTTTAAACGTAGTTGAGTATTTTCATCAAACGCTTGAGGATAATACATAATAGTTTCACCTACAATTTCACCATTTTCTATTACAGGAATTTCTTTTAAAGCTGTATCTAAGTGATAGTATTCTTCCGAAATCATATGAACAGGAACTATGTTTACCTTTTTAAAGTCCTCTTTTAATATTTCTGATAATCTATCCGATATCCAAGAAATTGTCTCTAAATCGGTTCTGTAGCCCCATCCACAGATAAAATCTACACTGTCCCCATGCTTTACATATTTAACTTCAGCGCCTCCTTCAAAAGGAAGCTCATTTGGAATATCAATAACGTTGTAGCCTTGGCTTGCAAACCACTCTCTATTATGTAGAACCTCTTTTATCCTTGTTCCTTCACCATGCTTAGATGAAAAATTACTTACAAAAACATAAGGTATATCTTTGTATCTAAAAAATAGCCCAGACTCTGGTCGAAATACGATATCTGGCATGATTTTTTCGCAATTTTGCTCATACTGTTTCGCAATCGTTTCAACGTATTGCAAAACATCTGATGGAGACATTTTTGCTAAAAGATTTTGATTTGATAAAGAGAGTTCCTGATAAATTAAATTTTTAAGCCCTTCTACACTAATCTCAGGATTTTTTAAATATTGTACAATTGCAGGACCTATTTGAGTAGGATCTTTTAGTATAGAATAAATTCCGCTAAAAGTTTCTTTGTATTGATATATAGCTTTTTGAAGAGGCACTATATAGTAGTCAGGTGTCTGTGAAGTATTTTTTTTGTATGTTGCTAAAATTGATGAAATTATTGAGCCATCTTGGTCTTTCCATACGATTTCGTGATCATTGGAAATATTTGGAGTTGCTAATATAGAATTACTAAAAAGTAATAAAACCATCGAAAAAAACATTGTTTTCATTGTGACCTCCCCAGTCTGAGTGTTTGTAATAAATAATCATTCTCCTGATATAAATTTATGTATTTTTGGAAAGTTAGAAGGATTAGAAAAATAGTCTATCAATTTAGCAGATTCAGTAAGATCTCCACTATCTATCAGATTAATCGTACAATTTGCTTTTCTCAGCCAAAGTTGTCTTATTAGTTCTGTATCATGAGAGGCTATTAAAACAATGTGATTTGCACCCAGATCTTGAATGATTTGTGCAACATGTGATGTTAATGTCGGATCTAACGCTGACGTAGGTTCGTCTAAACAGATAATTTTAGGACTTAAAGCTAAGCTTCTAGCTATTGCAAGGCGTTGTTTTTCTCCCCCAGATAGACTTGTTACATATCTATGTGTCTTGTCTTTTAACATGTATTTTTCTAGAAGCTGATCAGAAATCATAGTAGCTTCTTTTTTGCTCTTTTTTAATCGTTTTTGCAGAGCTAAAGTTATGTTTTTTTCACATGTCAAATGTTCAAAAAGATGATAGTTTTGAAATACCATTCCAACATCTAAGGGATTTATATGCTTATCATTTAAATGAATTGTTCCCTCTTCTTTTGTCTCTAAATAAGATAGAATCCTCAAAAGTGTAGATTTACCTACTCCAGATTTTCCAATAAATAAAGAAATTTCTCCAAAAGCTACTTCTGTAGAAATCTTGTTCAAAATTGTTTTGTCTTTGAATTTTTTACTAAGATTAATTATTTTTAACATAAACCCTCATCTTTTTTTCTACTCTTTTCATTATGAAGGTTAGTAGTGAAGTCATAAAAAGATATATAGCAGCTACAATAAATAGAATTGAAAAAGCATCGTAGGTTCTCGATCGAATTATAGATCCTTGCTTTGAGAGTTCCATTACCCCAATAATCGATGCAAGGCTTGAATCTTTGATTAAAGTAATAAATTCATTGCTCAAAGTTGGCAAAGTTATTCTTATAGCTTGTGGTAAAACAATTAACAATGCCGTTTGAAACTTGTTCAAACCTAATACTTTTGCAGCCTCAATCTGACCCACCGAAACAGAAGAAATACCCGAACGAATAATTTGAGAGACATATGCACTGCTATTTATCCCTATGGCAATCATTGCTGAGCTAACGGGAGAAATATTAATATTCAATGCTGGCAAAAGATAGAAAATCATAATAATTTGCACTAGCATTGGTGTTCCTCGAATTATTGTCACATAGGTGGTTACGATCGAGTTAATTAAACGGTTTTTTGTGGAATTTAAAAATCCTAAAATAAGTCCGAAAAAAAAGCCAAAGATTGAAGCAAAAAAAGAAATTTGCAAAGTGACTAAAACTCCTTTTGACAATGTAGGTAAAGACTCAATTATAAGAGAAAAGTTTATCATTAAAAGGCCGTTTTTTGGAAATCCATTTTATGGTTCTATTGGTAAATAGTCAAGCTTTTTAAGAAAAATCGAAAAAGAAGATCTTTTGACAAGATTTTTGTAAATCATTAAGATTGTATCTTAAGTAGAAAAGAAATCTATTTCAATATATTTTCTGCTATAATTTTTAGGAATTTATAACCAAAGTACATATTATGAAAAATAAAACTGTTATTATAGGTTTAGCGATAGTTTTACTAGCTGCTCCTTTCGTTAGAACCGTTATTCTCAAAATGTTTCCTCCTAAAGAATTAAATACTTTAGTAGTTGGAACAAATGCAGAATATCCTCCATTTGCATATATCGAAAATAATGAGATTGTAGGATTTGATGTTGATTTAGTTAAAGAAGTCTGTACAAGATTAAAAAAAGATATCCAGATTCTTGATATGCCTTTCGAATCATTAATACCGGCCGGATCGATCGGAAAAGTTCAGCTAATCGCTGCTGGAATGACCCACACTAAAGAAAGAGCTAAAAAAGTTCTATTTACAAAACCTTATCTTGTTGGTGATCAATTAATGATTGTTAGCTTAAGTGATTCAAAAGTGGATATTGATTCTTTAGAAGATTTAAATCATAAAAATGTGATTGTTAATAAAGGCTACACTGCAGATCTTTTTATTTCTTCGGTAAAAAATTCTGTCAAAATGAATCTCATTAGGCTTAATTGCCCTACAGATGGGTTTATGGCTCTATCTTCAAATAGAGCAGATGCGTTTATTACATCCCAAAGTAATATAGCTCAATTTTTTAAAACTAATACAGGTGAAGATCAAAAATATAAAATTGCTCCTATAATCGATAAAAACACAAATGATGCATATTCTTTAATAGTTTCTAAAAAACACTCTTATCTTTTAGATGAAATTGAAAAAACTATTGAAGATATGAAAAAAGATGGGACAATCACTAAATTAAAAGATAAATGGAGTTTATAAAAAGAGCTGTTTAATTATTATTGAACGGTTTTTATACAAAAGTGAACCTCAGATTTCATCTCTTAATTAGCCTTGAGATTTTTTGTAGTATTAATTACATTTTTTTATTATGTTTTTAATAAATTCATTTTTATGAGCTCTATATTTCCCTCCTATTCCATCCGCTTGTTTAATAGCCTCTTTTTTTATCTTTATGTATTCTTTTACAGTTTTTGGATGCTTTTTTAAATACTCACAAAAAAATATTAGCTCTTGAAAAATTTTAGAATCTGATTTAGTTAGATGTATATGTATTTTATATTCTTCAATATCTTTTTTGAAAAATAATCGACCTTTTGTAGATGCCTTTTTTAAAAATTTAAACCCATCTTTTTCAAGCTTTTTCTTATAAATATCCCATTTATCTTCCACTCCAATCGAAATATCTAAGATGTTTTTTCCACCTAACCCTTCAACGGCAGTCGATCCAATGTGTTTTATTTTTACTTTTTCACCTATACGCTTTTGAAGATAAGCCTTTTGCTTAATGAAATACTTTTTAAATTTTTCGTTAGATTTAGTATAGATATATTTGTTCATAGACTGAGATTTTAAGTTATTTGCAGTATAAAATAAATAGATTAGATATCTTTAAGATTCTCTTGACAACAATATAAAAAGCATTAAACTTTTTGTTGCATTTTGTTCTTAAGCTTGTGGGGATTAACATGAAAAATATTTTTTTTTATGTCTTTATTGTTTTAGCTTCTATTTTTTCTATAAATCCTAGTTTTTCGGATCCCCAAAAAGAAATACCTTTAGAGAATTTTTTTAAACTCCCTCAAATAACAACTGTAAAACTCTCTCCAAATGGAAATTATGTATCTTATTTTTCTCCATGGAAAAAACGTTTAAATCTATTCATTAAAAATTTAAAAACTGATGAAACCACACAGCTCACATATTTTCATAAACAAAATATTCGATCCTATTTTTGGGCTAATGACGATAAAATCATTTTTTTGCAGGATCAAGATGGTAATGAAATTTTCCATCTTTATGCAGTGGATATAAATAAAAAAGATGTTGCTGATTTAACCCCTTATAAAAATGTGATATGTAAAATTTTTAAAAATACATGCGACAGATATTTAATGTTTGCAATGAATAAACGAAATAAAAAATGTTTCGATCTATATAAATTAGAGCTTGCTTCAAATAAAATCTCATTAGTTGCTAAAAATCCAGGAAATATTTGTAACGTTTTAATGGATAACGCTGGGAAAGTAAGCTTATTTGCTATTACTAATGGAGTAAATGAAACAATTTATTTTCGAAAAAAATCTAGCAATTCTTTTCAAAGACTTGGTAAATATAATTATAAAGAAAAAATTAGACCTTTATTTTTCTCGTTTGATAATGAAAAACTTTATGTCTCTTCAAATGTTGGACGAGATACTTTTGCAATTTATGAGATTAATTTAGAAACTCAAGAAAAAAAATGTATTTTTGAACATCCTGAGGTAGATGTAAATACTTTGCTTAGATCTAATAAAAGAAAAATAATAACAGCCGTTGCATATATTACAGATAAAACAGAGTGCAAATTTTTTGATAAATTTTCTGAAAAAATACAAAAGTTTATAGATCAACAACTGCCAAGTTATGAAAATCATTTAACTTCTAATGACAAAGAAGAAGAAAAATATATTATTCATTCTACAAATGATAAAACTTTAGGATCATATTATTTATTTGATTCCAAAAATTTTGAAATCAAAAAACTTTTCGATTCATCTCCATGGCTTAATGAATCAGATCTATCTTCAATGATACCCGTATCTTATATTGCTAGAGATGGTTTGAAAATTCATGGTTATTTAACGATTCCTAATGGAAAAAAACCTGAAAATTTACCGCTTATTATCTATCCTCATGGAGGGCCTTGGGTTAGATCTTTTTGGAGATATTTACCTGACGTACAATTTTTTGCTAGTCGTGGTTATGCAGTGTTGCAGATGAACTTTCGCGGTTCAATTGGATATGGGAGAACGTTTATGGAAAAAGGCTTTAAAGAGTGGGGGCTTAAAATGCAAGACGATATTACAGATGCTACTCTTTGGGCTATAGAACAAAAAATTGCTGATTCTAAAAAAATAGCTATTTATGGAATGAGCTATGGTGGTTATGCGGCTCTTAGTGGTATTACAAAAACCCCTGATCTTTATGCTTGTGCAATAGATTATGTAGGTATTTCTAATCTTTTAACAGTCTTGAACAAACCCTCCAGGAGGCATACAAAACAAATGTTATCTGAAAGAATAGGAGATCCTAAAAAAGATAAAAAAAGACTTATTGAAACATCACCTCTTTTTCACGTAGATAAAATTAAAACTCCGCTTTTTATCGCACATGGTCTAAATGATCCAAGAGTAGATAAATCTCAATCCGATCAAATAGTAGGAGCTTTAAAAAAACGGGGTGTTGATGTTGAATATATAGTTAAAGAAAATGAAGGACATGGATTTACTAAAGAGGAAAATAGACTTGAATTTTATAGAGCTATTGAGATTTTTTTAAATAAACATCTTAATAAAAAAGAAGATCGAAATGTCGAGTGAATCTGTAAATCTAACTGCAAGACCAGAACATATTGATCAAGCTGCACCAATAGAGATTGCAAACAAACCCGTTAGTTGGAATTTTGATTGTTTGGACTCTTGTTTTTCAATCTCTCCTATTAATTCTTTTGAAGATATTGCGAGTCTACCTAAAGAATTGATTTTAGATTATAGATTAACGTTAAATGATACAGAAGAAGCTCTTTCATATTTAAAAGGAATAGCTCTTGATCCTGAATATACACGTTCCCAATTGTTCTTTATTAAAAAAGATGCTCAAATTATCGGAATAATTACATTGTTTTGTATACCCTATAAACAATTACACAAAAAAAAATATCTCACTTTAGAAAACTCTAAGCTAATTTCTAAACCGATCTTAGAATTATTAAAATTTCATAATCCAGACACATTTATCATAGAAACTGGCTGGTTGCAATTATTATCAGAATATCAAAATCAAAAACTTGGGACAAAAATTGTTTTTCAATTTTTGATCCCTAAAATAAAAGAGATTATTGCAAAAACTTCTGCTGAAATTTTTGTATTATGTTCAGCAGCAGGTCTTATTGACCCTAAAGTTAGAAGAATTATGTCCAAGCAATTGAAAGCAGGAGCTACTGAAGATTTAAAGGTTCCGGAAGAAGAATACTCTAAATTTGGAAAAAGCAATCCTAAGGCAGTTTTTTCATCTATTACAGCCCAAAAAATGCATCTGCTCGCTTTGCAGAATATATTTAATCTCTCACTTGGTCCTGTATTTATAAGAAAAGTTTTGCAAGAAGAAAAATTTAAATAGATATTTTTAAATAGATAAAATAAGTTAAAATTATAACTTGTATAAAAAAAACATAAAAATAAATCAAGATTTGTTAAAAATGCATTGATTTTTTTTCTAAAAGAATTCAATGTCTTTTTAATATTAATTTCAGAGCTATGAGGTGCAATTATGGTAAAGATTTCCTCAAGTACTCCTTTGAAAAGTACAGATAATTTTTCTGAAAAACATGAACAAAGTAGTAAATATAAAATACTAAATCCACAAGCTTTAAAACCGTCTTTATATCATTGTTTTAATAATATATGTGATAGTGGTGGACCTGATTGTGATTGTGATTGTGATCGGGAGTGTGATAGCACTCATTGTGAGTGTGATTGTGACCGGGGATTCTAATTGAAATATTAGTAAAATAAAATAACTTAATTATAATTGTATTTCTTTAAAATTTTTTGATATTTAAAAGCAGAAAAAAGCATGTATACATTTGTAGATGATATTTTAGTTATAATTTCATGTAATCAAAGTTGTATATCAATAAATTATAAACAACAAGTTAGGAATTCTTAAAAAATTCATTGATTTTTTTTTCTGAAGTAATATAATGTCTTTTCAAACAGTAATTTCAGAATTATGAGGTCCTATTATGGTACAAATATCATCAAGTAAATCGCCATTTATGAAAACTGATGATGGTTTTCAAAAAGTAGATGAACAAAAAAACAGTAAGTATACAATATTAAATCCTCAGGCTTTAGAAAACCGCGTATCACAGTGTTTTACTAAAGTATGTGATTGTGATAATGATATCGATTGTGGCATTGACGGATGCGATCTGTGTGCAACAGCAATGGGTTAAACAAGTTATTTTCAGTAGCATTCATTTGATTTTTTTTTTACTTTACAGCGATAAAAATTCTTACAAGTGAGAATATATGTATAAGTTAATAGATGATATTTTGACAGTAACTGGAGATAAAGAGGATTTTTATTTCGATCCAGAAAATTTAATACTATTTTCTTCAGCAAAAGATAGTGAAAAAAATAAAATAGTTCAAGATTACAAAAAAAACGTAAAAAGAAATCCTTTCAAACAAAAAAAATACAATTTAGATACTTATCCAAGAGCGTATATTGAATTACATCTAACAGATGAGTGTAATTTAAAGTGTAAATATTGCTATCTGCAAGAAAATTGTCCTAAATCAATGAAAGCTATGTCCGAAGAGACCATTGAAAAGGCTTTTAATTTTACTGTTCAAAATTTTCCCAATGCAAAATCCATTCATATATCATTGTTTGGAGGGGAACCTCTGCTTTTTTGGAAAAAATTTGATTTTTTACTAAATAAAGCTGAAGAAATTTTCAAAGAAAAAAAGTTTTATATATCTATGCCAACTAATGGCACCATATACAATAAGAAAATTCATGCTTTTTTAAAAAAATCAAATGTTTCTTTTTGTATGAGTATAGACGGAAATGAAAAAATTCAGGATTTTTTAAGACCGACACTTCAGGACTCTAGTTCTTATAAAACACTAGATAAAAATTTACCGAAATTTCAAGCTCTTAATAATTCTTTGTTAGCTAGAGCAACTATTACCCCACATAATTTGAATTTAACTGATCTATTTGCGTTTTTTCAAAAAAAAGGATTTAAAAAAATTAGTTTTGCTCTTTGCTCTTCAGCAGAATTTCAAATTGAAGAAGAAAAGTTATTAAAAGAATGGGAAAAATTAGCTCAATTTTATCTAAATCATATAATAAAAGATGAAAAGATTATTGAAATAACCTCTTTTTTTATGTTTTTTAGGAATCTTCATTTTGGTACAAAAAAATCTACTTATTGTAATCATGGCAGAAATATGTTTGCTGTTTCTATAGATGAAAAACTCTATTCTTGCCATAGATTTGTTGGCGACGATAAACGTCAAATAGGAGATTTGGATAATGGTTTTAATAAAGAATCTACCTATTTGGGCAATTTATTGAATTTCGATATTGAAAAGAGTGTAAAATGTAAAAAATGTTTTGCTAAATATCTCTGTGCAGGAGGATGTGCTCATGAACAAGTATCACTTCCTTCAATGCTTTCTTGTAAGGTTATTAAGCATATCCTTTATTTATCTATTCTGATTTATTCTGAGCTTTTAACTAATCATCCTAAGGCTTTTAAAAAATTAGAAGCATTGCTAGTAAAAAAGGCTTAAGAAGATATTTTTTTTAATTCAAGTGACTATTTCATAGAAAGGTATGTAAATTCGTGTATCTTTCTAAAGCTGATACAATCTCTTAGAATTTCTTGTAGAATTTAATTTGATATAATATACTTCCATAACTCATTTTATATTTATGAAAAAAAAATATATCATTTTTTTATTAATTTTCACGTGCAATCTTTTTTGCAGAGAATTTTTTTCTAACCATACTATACAATGGGAAAAAGATATTTCTTTTTTTGAAAAAAATCTTTTTAAAACACATCCCAATCCTTTTTTTAAGTTTTCAAAAGATGCTTTTCAAAAAGATCTTAAAGATTTAAAAAAAAAATTATCAAATTTAAATGACAAAGAAATCAGAATTGAATTGATGAAAATTGTTTCTCAAATTGGCGATGCTCATACTGCAATCTTTGTTTTTCCTAATCAATCTTTTTGTTTACCTTTTCAGTTTTATTGGTTTGAAGAAGGCCTTTTTATAATTAATTCGACAGAAAAATATCAAGATAATATTGGTGCCAAATTAATAGCTATTGAAGGAGTCCCTATTGAAGTCATAGTTAAAAAACTCTCTTTGCTTATACCATTGGAAAATGAATATGGCATACGGAATTTTATTCCGAGATATTTAAAAGTTGTAGATATTTTAGATGCTTTGAAAATTACTAGCGATTCTAATTCTATTAAGCTTGAAATACAGAAAGAAAAAAAAAATAGTTATATAACAATCTCTAGAGTTGATAACTATAATGAAAAAAGCGTTTCAGTTTATGATAAATTTATGATAAAAACCCCATTGAGTTATCGTTTTATTGAAAAAAACTTTTGGTATTGTTTTTTCCCAAAAGATCATTTGCTTTATTTTCAATATAATAAGTGCCAAGATACTCCACAAAAAAGTTGTAAAAATTTTGCTTTAGAATTATCTCGAGTTTTGCAGAAGGAAGAAATTTCTTCTATTATATTGGATATCCGATTTAATTCAGGAGGAAGCTCCTTATTATTTTCTCGTTACTTTCTGCCAGTAATAAAAAAACATATAAAAAAGAAAGGGGGACGTGTTTTTCTTTTAACAGGAAGAAAAACATTTTCTTCAAGTATGTGGATCATTAAAGATCTTTTAAAAATTACTAATGTGACAACAATTGGAGAACCAACTGCAAATAAACCTAATCATTTTGGTGAGATAAAGAAATATCAATTACCCTATTCCAAAAATATTTTTACTTGTTCTTCAAAATATTTTCATATTTTCTCCAATGATACAGATGCTTTTTATCCACAAATTATTATTCCGGTAACTTGGTCAGATTACTTTTCTGGAATCGATAAAACTTTTGATTTTGCATTTGAAAAGGCAAAAAAAAATAGCTAATTTCAATTTTTATTGTATTTAGTAAAATTTTTTAAAGATTTGTATCAAAATAACAACTGAATAGAGTCAAAACTATATAAATAATTCTTGACTTTTTGATTTTTAGTAATTAAATTTTTGCCTAATTTTTAAATGATTTAGAATTTGTATTTTATGAAGATTTTAAAAAATGAAATAAAGAAGAAAAATTAAATTAGCAGCAACATCTATGGGAGTCACAATTAAAGAATTTCTTGAAAAATGTTTTATATTCCTATAGTGAAAGTTTAAAAAAGGAGAAAAAATTATGAAAACAGGTACAGTAAAAGCGCATACAACAATTGATATGCCCAAAGAAACAACAACATTAGTAAATACCACTGAAGAAAAAACTAAGTGTAGTATTGATAAAATTTTGAATTATTTTTGTTACATGGGTATTTTTGGTTTTGGAGGATGTTTAATAGGTCGTGTTGTTGGAAGTTTTGGTAATAATCCGTTAGTTCCGATCATTATCGGAACTGTAATAGGAACTCTAGGTGGTTTTAGTTTTTATTCTAAACGTGATAAATAAATCTTAAAAAAGGAGAAAAAAAATGAAAGTAGATAATAATCCTTCTACAATTATTGATATACCTCCAAAGGAAACTACACCTTTAAATAAACTTAAAAAAGAAAGTTGGTCAGATAAAAGTTGGTCAGATATTTGTAGAAGGTGTACAAAAATTTTTGGATGTGCGACTTGTTGGAGTGTTGTTTGTTTTTTTGTAGGTGGAGGTATAATAGGTAGTGTAAGTCAAGGTGATTTTGATCCTATTATTGGATGCTTAGCTGCAGCTGCTCTTGGTTTTGTCTGCACTATTTTTATTTGTCTGGAAAAAGAGCATGAGATTTGTTGTTCTTCTCGAGACACGGTAGTAGTAGAAAATCAATGTAGAATTTGTGATCCTTGTTGTGGTACTCCAGATAGTTAATTTTTTTTTATTTAGTATAATTTGGCTAGTAAAGATTCTGATATAGGATTTTTGTTGGAGTAAACCGTATGCCAGATGAAATACTCAACATTTAATAATATTAAACATTAATTATTTCTTTTTTTTCTATACATGGAAAAGGATATATGAAATATTTTCTACTAAGAGCAAAACCTGCACATCCACCAAAAATAGTAATGATAGTATCCATAGCTTTATTTTCTATAAATGCATTAGCAGTTGAATAGGATATAAAAATTCCTATTAATGTCCCTATCACTGTATTTGCAATATTGCATGTTAAAAGAGCTAAATTGCAAAGACAAGTATCTTCGTTTTTATTAATTAAATGAGTAGTCTCATTAGGTGTTCTTGTTGTATCATTAGATATACTTGAGCTCATAATATCTCCTTTTATTTTTTAAATATTGGAACGAAATTAGAATGGCTTATTCTCTGAAAACATCAGTTATATATTAAAGTTAAAACCCCAATTATAGTTGTTAATAGACTTGCTATAAAAGTTTTTAAGAGGATAGATAGCTGAATAATTCCATAAATTATTATTCCAAATAATTTATTATTAAATGGTAATCATAATCCCTGATTTTTGTCAAAATAAAAACTGAATAGAGGCGGAAATATATAAATAATTCTTGACTTTCTTGTTTTTAGTAATTAAATTTTTGCCTAATTTTTAAGTGATTTAGAATTTTTATTTTATGAAGATTTTAAAAAATGAAATAAAGAAGAAAAATTAAATTAGCAGCAACATCTATGGGAGTCTTAATTAAAGAATTTCTTGAAAAATGTTTTATATTCCTATAGTGAAAGTTTAAAAAAGGAGAAAAAAAATGAAAGTTGGTAATAATGGGGCCGTCAAAATTGATACGTCTAAAGAAACTAGCCCTTTGGTTGATGAAGAAAAAGCAGCAAAAGACGAAGCTATAAAACAAGCCGGCTTGTACAAGTCTTGAATGTTTAGCATGTGCAACAGCCAGTGCTTGTTGTTGTTTTTTTATTGGCGCAGGAATTGGGAATGCTATCGCTCCAGATTATGATTATACTATTCCTGTTGGAATAGCAGGAATTGTTTTAGGATGTTTTTGTACCCTAGGTTATTACTTAGAAAAATCATATCATGTTTGTTCTTAATTGAAAAAAAGGAGTTAATTATGAAAGTAAGTAATGATTTAACGGTTATAGTTATTGAACAATCCAAAGATACTACACCTTTTATACCTGTATCTTCAACGGAAGATGATGATAGTTGTACTTGTAATAAAATTATAAAATGTGTAACTGGAATGGTTTGGTTTTGTGGCACAGGAATTTTATTTGGGCAACTTATAGGAATGTGGGGAGGTGAGACAACTACAGTATCTGTAATAGGAGGTATTGCAGGAGCAATATTTGGATGTTGGTGTTGCGCAAAAATGGGATGAATAAAATTTAAAAAGGAGTTAATTATGGCTTTTGCAGCTGGAATTGCTGGGGGTATGGCAG
>JAAKFX010000024.1 GCA_011064865.1 Candidatus Anoxychlamydiales bacterium | reverse complement strand
TCTATCCTCTGAGCTACGAGGACAAGTAAGATATTTTACAAAAATTGAGTTTTTATATGAAATGAAAATAGTTTGAAATTTTACTCTGATTTTAACACTTCAGTAAAAACATTAGATGGGATACTTACTTTGCCTATCTCTTTCATTTTCTTTTTACCCTTTTTTTGCTTTTCCCAAAGTTTTCTTTTTCTAGTGATATCTCCACCATAGCATTTAGCTGTTACATTTTTACCCATTGAAGATATAGTCTCTCTAGCAATTACCTTTCCTCCAATTGCTGCTTGAATTGGCACTTTAAATAATTGCTTTGGAATCAGATCTTTTAGTTTTTTACAAAGAGATCTTCCTTTTGCTTCAGCTTTAGATCTGTGAACTAGAGTTGAAAAAGCATCGACAACTTCTTCGTTTATTTTAATCTCTAATTTAATAATATCCGCTTTTTGATATTTCGATAGCTCATAATCAAATGAACCATATCCACGAGTATAGGATTTTAATTTGTCATTGAAATCTGTTAAAATCTCATTCATCGGAATTTCAAAGGTTAAAAGGAGTCTTTTAGAATCCAATGTATCTGTTTTAATAAGGAGTCCTCTTTTTTCCATACCTAAATTCATTACGACTCCAAGATATTCAGATGGAATCATCACATGACAATCAACATATGGCTCTTTTATTGAGTCTATGATTGTTGGATCTGGAAAGTGGGCGGGATTATCTATTAAAACATTTTTTCCATCGGTTAAATGAATTTTGTAAACAACACTTGGCGATGTTGTAATAATATCTAAATTATACTCCCTCAGCAGCCGCTCAAACGTAATTTCTAAATGTAAAAGTCCTAAAAATCCACAACGAAATCCAAATCCTAGTGCTTGAGAACTTTCTTGTTCAATATAGAGCGCTGAATCATTTAGTTGAAGTTTTGTAAGTGCATCTTTTAAATTTTCAAAATCAGATGAATCTACAGGATAAATCCCTGCAAAAACTACAGGATTTATAATTTTAAAACCAGGCAAGGGACTTTTAGCAGGTTTTTTTGAGTTAGTAATTGTATCGCCAATTTTTATGTCTTTTGTGTTTTTTATATTAGATGCAATGTAGCCAACTTCTCCAGCTTTTAAGCTATCTACAGGCTTTTCATTAGGGGAGAATGCTCCAACTTCTAATACTTCAAAACTCTTGTCTGTTGCCATAAATTTGATTTGAGATTTTTTTTTGATCTCACCAGAGAGTATTCTAACGTATGCTAACACACCTTTATAAGGATCGTAGTGAGAGTCAAAAACTAAAGCTTTTAAAGTGTCTTCAGTATCTTTTTTTGGCTCAGGTATGACTTCTATTATTTTCTCTAATATCTCTTCTATTCCGATGTTTTTTTTAGCAGATGCTAAAATCACATCTTTAGATGGAAGTCCTATTACCTCTTCTATTTGATTTTTGACATCCTCAACATTCGCATTTGTAAGATCAATTTTATTTATAATCGGGAGAATCTCTAGATTTCTATCAATCGCTAAAAATACGTTTGCTAAGGTTTGTGCTTGCACTCCTTGAGTAGCATCGATAATTAAAAGCGCTCCTTCACAAGCGCTAAGTGATCTAGAAACTTCATAAGAAAAATCAACATGGCCTGGAGTGTCTATAAAATTTATTTGATAAGTATTACCGTCTTTAGCTGTGTAATACATAGTTACAGGATGCGCTTTTATCGTAATTCCTTTTTCTCTTTCTAATTCCATGTCATCTAAAAATTGCTCTTGCATCTCCCTTTTAGATACAGTGTTAGTAAGTTCTAAAAGCCTATCTGCAATAGTAGATTTGCCATGATCAATATGGGCGATAATAGAAAAATTTCTGATGAATTTTAAATCGTATTTAAACATATTTTTATTCTTTTTGATTTACTCAGTGTACTAAAATGATATGTTATTTTCAATGAAACTAAAAAGAAATTGAATAAAATGTATAGAAAATATTTAAAATAAAAGCCCATCTGAAAAGATGGGCTTTTTTATAAAAGAATTAGGTTGTTGTTTTCTTGGATTCTGCTGGAGTTGTAGTAGTAACAAGCTCGAGATCTTCTTCTGTGATTTTTTTCTTTTCCGTTTCTTGGTTTTTTTTCTCGAATCTTTTGCTCAGTGCTGTTGCAGATACCATCCATACAGAGACGATAGCTATTACTATTCCCATAACGTATGGTGGAATGCCAGATATTCCTCCACAAGCAACTAAAAGACCTGCTTGTAGGAAAGAACCACCTGCTTTTCCAAGTCTTGCTCCTACAACATCAATAGCAGCTTTACCTTTTACTTTAGATTCTTGATCTAAAGGTATGTAGGCCATCTCTTTTGTCGGATCAAAAAATGAGTATTTACATGATTTTGTTAAGATATTTTGTGCTGCTCCTAAAAGTACTATAAACATTTGAAGAGCAATTCCTCCAAATATTAACTGCGGCATATACCCTTTAAATACAACGAATCCTAAAAAGGTGATTCCTGTAATAACTAACATTATTGGAGTTAATAGAGCTGAAATTCTCCAGCCAAATTTTCTCATTATATTTCCACCCAAGAACATTGTTGTGAATATAGTAACCATTCCTGTTATCGTTGAAAATCCACCCATAAATGCCAAATAATCATTTGAACCAGGATATTGGATTTTTAATTGGTTTTTCCAGGTAACTTCAACTAAGTTGATAGCAAGGCCATATGAAATTACTAATATTGCTAAAAGTCCTAAATATTTTGATGTAAATAAAAATTTAAAACTATCTTTCATTGAAAGTTTTGGTTTAGATTTTTTAGATGCTTTTTGCTCATCTTGGCTATAAAAACGAGCATCTGTCAATACAGTTTTATTTATCCACCAATAACTTGCCATTATTACAGTACCTAAAATAACAACAAGAAACATTAATTTATTTATTGTTATTCCCCAAGGATCAACCCCTGATGTTAAAGCTAATCTTTTAGGTAAATTAGCAAAGTATCTGATTGTCGGTCCTGAAACTAATAAAGCTACGTTTGCACCTGTTAAAAAAAGAGCATAAAATCTTTTAGCTTCTTTAACTTTAGTAATCTCATTTGCAAATCCCCAAAATAGTAGAGATAGTACAACAGATCCCCAAAGCTCAGCTAATATATAGAATATTGAAAACATCCAATTTCTAAAAACTGCGACCATTCCCATAAGTCCTGATGGTAGTGCTGCTTGCAGTCTATCTGCTAAGGCATAAGGATGCAGAGCATCTTTTGCCGGATACAAAACTAATGCAAAAAAAGCAAAGAAAACCAAAAATGGAGTGATCGTTGTATAAAATAGCGCAGGTTTACTCAGCTTATTTGATAGTTTTGAATAGAGTAACATGAAAATTACTGCTCCCACAATAACTCCAAGTTTTAGAAATGGCAGTACTTCAGCTCCAGATCCCCCAGCAGTAATAACCAGTGTATCTTTCATATCTCTTAAAATTGTGTAGTTAAAAGAGATACAAAAAAACATAAGGAGCATAGGAAGAATTTTTTTTAATTCAAAAGAATATATTGGCCAAAGAAGTGACCTTGCTTTTGAAAATTCTTTTTTTACAGGTTCAGACATATTATTTTTTCCTTAATTTTTAGTAGTTTAGCGAAGAATTTATTATAGGGGATTTTTCTTATAATTCAAGAGAAAAATGGTTAAACTTTATTTTTAAAATATAGATAAAAAAATATCTTTAAAGAATAAAAAAACCTTTGAAATTATAAAAATTTTCAAAGGTTTTTTTTGAAATATTTTAGTTTTTATTTGATAGTAGCTGAGATAGATCTTCAGATCCATTATATACATTTTGAATATTCACAGCTTCCACGTAGCCATTCCAAAGCTCTTGATCTATTTTGTTTTGACGAACAGCTTGTATTAATTCTCTTTTATATGATGCTAAAGATTTTTTTGGACTTAAAATTGAAATAATATCTTTATCTCCTGCAAGTCTTGCAATATTTAACATTCTTTCTAATTGCCATTTTGTAAAAGTTAGTTGATCTCTTCTTTTTCTAGATCCACGAGCCGCTCTAGGTTTCGGTGCTACAGCTAAAGGTCTTGAAACATTCATAATAAATTGTTTAATCATTGAAGATAATTCTTGAGGATTTTTCTTTTTCATTTTTCTTAAAGTAAAATGATGCATATATCCGCCTGATGTCATTGGAATATATTTACAAAGATCATTCTCTTTTCCTACACCAATTTTTTTTATGGCTTTCGAAAGAATTTCTTCTAAATCTTTAAAGTTTTTTTGTTTATGTATTTCTTGATCGTTTTGACTCATTTTTCCCTTCCTTAATTAGGATTAATTAAATTAAATAGGATAGAAATGTTATTCTATCCAAAAACTAAAAAAGCAAATTAAACTAAATCTTATTTAAATTGCAATTATTTATTTCTGTACATTATAAAAAAGGACGGTTTTTTTAGCAAGTACTTAAATATTGTTATTTGTATGATTGAAATATTTATGAAATTATAGTTGTTCTACTTTATATGTAATTTTAGAATTTTCTTGTACAATAAACATTTTATGAAAAGATGGTACAATTATTTCTTGAGTATTTAAAAATTCAATATTTTTAGCATAAAATTGAGAGTTTTGATTTAAAATAATTTTGAGATACTCTTTTCTTTGAATGTTATTTTGCCAATAACTTTTATTTTTAGTTTTATCTATACCTAAATTTTTTACTTTAACATTCTCTAATACACACCTTGCTTTGTTATAATTATTATTAGATAAATCAGTTGCTATAAGCAAAGAGCCATTTAAATATAAATTTTCAATTGATAGCTCAGCTATTTCAAGATGCATTTCAGAGCCTTTTATTATTTGTCCTTTTTGTATTTTTTTTGCTATTTGCGAATATAGAGGTCCTAACATTGGATGTAGATAACATATAAATGATGGACCATTTAAAATAAATTCTTCTATTGTAGGCATATCACTCATTTTGATATTACAATAGTTTTTTAAAAGATCTCGATAGTTAGATAAAACATCATAAAAACATTTTTGTGGGGTTTCAAAAAATGAGCAGCCCTCTTTAAAAGCATTTTTTGTTGTGGAAATGGTTTTCCCTCTTTTACTCAATGTTATAAATGTTTTTAAATTTAGATCATCTTTTTGTGTTTTTTGAGCTCTAAAATCTTGAATACTATCGGATATATTTTGCATCATCGATTCTAATCTGCCGGCTTTTGTTTCAACTATTTTTCCTTCTCTATTTTGAGAGAAGACTTTTGTTTTTAGATTAATAGTTAAAGCTGGAAAAGGATCTATTAAAGCTGCTTTTCGAACCTCTTTTAAATCAGCGAATAAAATATTAGTATTTGCTAAATTTGCATCAATATTTTGTAGATTATACTTTTCAAAATCTGTGTATTCGATATTGGAAATATTATATAAATAGCCATCTTTAACAATCTTCTCTTTTAGAACATTTAAGCCCTCTTTATAAACGCTATTTTTTTCACAAGATACAAAGCCAAAAGATTTATTGTATTTTATTGCAGCTCCCATAAATGAGAGTTGAAGATAATCTAGCCCAGCTATTGGGTTATTAATTTGACGAATTATTGCTTTTTCTTTTTTATGTTTTTTTAAAAAATCAAAAACATTTTCTTTTTCCATAAGATGCCATAAAACTCCGTGACCAGATGGTTTTAGGGCAATCTCAAGTGGTGCTTTTAAAGCCCAATTTCCATCTTCGGTGATTAAAGGAGACGATATTTGCTTGATAAAACGAATCGAATTTTTATCTCTATGAAAGTAGTTTTTTTCTTCGAAAATAGAGAGTATATGTTTATGGTTATTTTTTTCATCCGATGTCATTATCACAATTGGGAGGGTTATCTTCTTATTAAACGTTTGAAAATATAAATACTCTAACGCTTGAATATCTAAAATAAAATGCTCTAAAAGGGTTTTTCCCTGAAAATTCAGAGCTGCTACAGGCATAGGTTTATTAGTTTTTGGATCAAATAACTCTAAGCGTTCTCCAGCGCCTCCCATAGGACATATAAAAACAAATTTCTCTAAATTAGTAAGCCCAATATTGATCAGCTCATCAACATTTTTATTATGCTCTTTTAGATCAATAAAAGATGGTTTTAAAAAGTTTATGTTTTCATCTTTTTTCTGTTTTTTATCTAAAAGGCGTAGAAAATTGCTGTGATAGCCAATTATTCCACCGATCGGCTGATAAAACTTGTCAATCTCTAAAAGAGTTTCACATAATTTTTTCAAATGCAAATCAGGCTTTGCTATTGTTTGTAAGTTATGTAATATATTTTTAGCTTGGCCAATTACAATTATGCTTTTGATTATGTATTCAAAGTGAGGAGGTAAATCTTTTAAAATCTGTTCTAAAAATGGATTTAAATTTAAATATTTTGAAACTTTTTCATCTTCATCTAATATTTGAATTTTTCTAATTATAGAATCTGCGGTTTTTAGTCTTTTTATTAATACGTCAAAATGAGCAGTCATTTTCAGTTCTATCTTCTTGATTATTAATTTTTAAAATATTCAATATGCAATTAAAGAGGAAGGAAAAATCTTTAAAAATAATAATTATTTTTTTACCTTTCTCTTGTTAAAACAAAATTAATGGGCTTTTAGATTAATAAAAAAGAAGAGAGTGATTTTTTTGAAAAAATCTTGAAGTAAAAAAAGCGAATATGTATAATTACGTGCAAATAAAAAGAGAACCGTTATGGATATTAACATTCTAAGTAAAATGAATTTGAAATTTTTCTCTTTTTATTATCATCGGAATCATCGTCATTTTAGACGATAATCTTATATATTTTTCTATTATTATTTTTTTTATTAAATACAAAAATTTAAAGGAGTATAAAAAATGAAACAACAAAAAATTGTCTATCAACAGGCAATAAATGATCTCAAGGATCAGTATTTAAAATATAATTTAACATTTTTCTCATCATCATTTCTTTCAAATCTATTATTTTCTTCACATTTTCATCGTCTTCAACACGTGTATTCTAGCCATAGACGCTAATACACTTCATTTTTTTACAATTAAATAAAAATTAGTGCTCGATTAGCTTTAACAGTTGTCAAAGCTAAATCGGAAAAAGTTAGAATCTTTTGCAATATTTAAAGCTGATCTGAGCCTTTATAAATTAAAAATTATTTTATGGAGGTACATTATGTCCACATCAGTTGGTAGTATAACGGGTTTGTTATTATTGAATCCGATAAAAGTAATAGATAAAAAAACAATAGAAAACGCTATGTTAGTAACAATTTTGATTACTCAAATAGCATTGAAAACTATAAAAGCTTTAGAAGAAAATAAATTATATGAATTTGACCCATTAGCTGGAGACACAGCTTGTCAAATTAGAGCTTCTAAAGTGTTAGATTTATTTGAAAAGCTAAAAAATGATAAATCATTTAAAGAGGAGCTTGCTAAAACAAAGACTCAGCTTAATGAAGTAAATCAAAATATAAAAGAGATCTTGCAGAAAGAACAAACTAAAATGAATAAACTCACAGATAAACTTGTAAATAGGTTAAAACAAGAGAAATTTAAATTAGAAAAAATTATAAAAAAACCTGATCTAGAGGAATCTGAAAGGAAAAAGACAGAAGAAAGGCTTAAAGAAATTAGTGAAGCTCTGTCTAAACTTGAAAAAGGAGTGCAATTTGAGAAAAAAATAGGTTATTCCCCGTTAGATAAGTTAAAACAAGAGAAAGTTAAATTAGAAAAGCTTAAAGAAAAACCTGATCTAGAGGAATCTGAAAGAGAAAAACTAGAAAAAAGGCTTAAAGAAATTAGTGATGATCTGCCTAAACTTGAAAAAGAAGAAGAAATTGAAAAACAAATAGGTTATAAACCATTTCAAAACCTAATACCTACAGCAAGAAATTCATCTTTTTATAAGTTTAGATGCAATAATAAATTAGAATTTGAAGTATCTCAGGACTTGAAATTTTTAATTGAATCTTATTTTTTAACGTATTTCAAAAAAAGTGATGAAAAATTTAGAGATATTGGAGATTATGAAAAACTTGAAAAAGAGTTTTCTCTTAAATCTGTTGCAGCTAAAGCAAACTTTACGTTTTTTCAAAGAAATCTAACTTTAGAATCTGTAAAATATGTTCAAAATCTAGCCGCTTTTTTAGAAGATGAAAGTCTTAAGACTTTAGTTGGCAAAGAAGCTGTGTTTGTAGACAGTTTTGTTCGATCGGGAATACCGTGCTATTTTGGAATGAAAATATTACTTTTAAGTATGTTAAAAAAAGATAGAACAATAATTTTAAAAATATTTGATAAATCATCTAAAAGGGGTTTAATCGATAGAACTAAATCTACTAGCTTAGTCTTTAAAGCTAATAAAGAAAAAACAGATTTTGTCCAAGTTAGTGGTGAAATAGATATAAGAGAGAATGCTTTTGTTATTGAGGGTTTCAAAGAAGATTTTAAAGGTACAGAAAGAGAGACAATTCAAAAAATAAATGAAATAGGTCTTATAAAGATTTTACTTTCAAATGATGCAGCTCACGCACAATATTTTACAGAACAAGATGAGGATCCTTTTAAGCGTTTTAAAGAAAATGAGAGTGTTTCATCTGAATTAGCTGAATTTGAAACCTTAAAAAAATTCGCAAATGAAAATGGCTGTACAAGCAATAAACCAACACTTTTTTGTATTGAGCACATTTATGCGAATAACATAGGAAACAGTTTAGGAGCAAATATATGAAACAGATATCCCAAAATTGGAGACAAATATTAAGTATTCAGATAGGGGGGGCAATTTGCCTTCCCGTGATTATGATAGGACAAATGATAGGTTCCGAGTTGGGTCTTAAATTAGGGTTTGTTGCACTTGGAATTGGCAACGCATTTTTATTGGCATTATCAATACCTATGGCGATTATTAGTTATAAAAAGAAAAAACCAACTTCTGAGATAACGCAATCTTTTTTTGGGAAAAAGACCTCAAAATTATTTTCCGTTATTTTCTCTATTACAATGTTGGCATGGTTCAGTGTGCAGTTGAATTTAATTTCAATAAGTATAATTGAAGTAATAACTTTGATGCATCTAAATATTCATGTGAATTTAATTCTTTTAAATATTGTTTTGGGATCCATAATGAGTGTAGCAGCTATTTTCGGAATAAAATCTTTAAAAGTATTAGCAAGTCTTTCTGTTCCAATCTTAATAGGTGTATTAGTATATGCAACTATTTCAGCTCCGCTTCCTAGTTTTACTATGAGCTCTACGTCATTGAAAATGGCAAGTATTACTACGATAATTGGAGCCAATATAGTTGCGGTAATAGATATGCCTACGTATTTTCAATATGCCAAGAGCAAAAAAGATTCTCTAATAGCAAGTTTGGTGCTTTTTGGTTTAGCTCTTCCTATTTTAGAATGTGTAGGATTATATCTTGGAGCTAGTGTTCCAAAGGGATCTTTACTAACAGCTTTAATTGCTAACGGATCTGCCATTGTTGGGATTTTTGTTGGTTTTTTTGTTATATTTGCCGGTTGGACAACAAATAATATGAATTTATATTCTGGAGCGATAAATTCAAGAGGGATATTCCCAAATTTTTCTTATAAAGTTAGAGTATTGCTTATTGGTTTCATAGCAACAATTGCAAGCTGTTTTTCTTTGATCAATCACCTTTCTATTATTTTAGCAATATTAGGTGTGAGTTTATCTGCAATAGGAGCTGTTTGTTTAACTTCATATCTAATGAACTTTTTTCTAAAAAGTGAGCTTGTAAAAAGTCAACAAACTTTGAATTTGATAATTTTGCTGTTTTCAATAATTTTCGGAATTTCAACAAGCTTTGGACTTTTTACTCTTACGTATTTAGATGTGTTAGATGCTTTTTTAATTGCATCCATACTTACTATTGGAGCTAGATTCATTCCATACAAATCAATTAAAAAGGAGAGAGAAAATGAAACTGCTATATAGTGAAGATTTGCAGTTTTTAGCTATTGGTTCTGCAATATTAGGCTCTGGAGGAGGCGGAGATCCCAAATATGAATCACTGATCGCGGATTATTTACTAAAAAAAAATGGTCCAGTAAAAATTATCTCTATAGATGATTTAAAAGATGATGATTTAATCTTGCCTATTGAAATTATGGGAGCTCCTCTTATTACAAAAGAAAAAATTTTTTCACAAAAAGAATTTGAAGCAATCATAAATGAAATAAAAAAAATATATAAAAATAGAAATATAATTTTAATGGCAGGCGAAATTGGGGGAGCTAATGCTTTTATTCCAATTATTGCGGGATCTATTTTAAATCTTCCTATATTGGATGGTGATTCGTTAGGTAGAGCTTTTCCTGAGCTTCAAATGAGTTCAATGAATTTAAACAATGTATCTCCTTCTCCTTCTATTATCGCGGATAGTTTTGGAAATATAAAAGTTATTATGAAAAAAAGCGCTTCGGCTTTAGAAAAAGAAGCAAGACAAATTACTATAACGATGGGGTCTTCAGCAGCTATTTGTTTTTATATAATGGATGGGAAAACAGCAAAAAAAAGCATAATAAAAAATACTTTGTCAAAAGCTATTAAAATTGGAAAAATAGTCTCTAAATTGAAATTGAAAAACTTTGATATATTCAAATATTTTGAACAAAAATTAAATGCAAAAATTATAGTGAAAGGAATTGTTGTAGATGTAAATCAAAAAGTGAAAGATGGTTTTTTACAGGGAGATGTTATCATATCTGATGAAGATGAAAAATATACAATACATTATCAAAACGAAAATCTAATTTGCAAAAAAAAATCTAAAGTGATTGTTTCAACACCAGATATTATAAGTATTTTAGATGCTCAAAGTTTTGAAGCTATAACTAGTGAATCTTTAAAATTTGGGCAAAGAGTAATAGTCATTGCGATGCCTTCAGAAAAAATATGGCAAACAAAAAAAGGATTAAAATTAGTGGGACCCAAAGTTTTTGGCTACGATATCGAGTATAAACCTATTTTAAAAAGGATTGTTTTATGAAATATACAATAGGAATAGATATAGGAGGTACTAATACTGATGCAGTATTAGTAGATGAAAATAGTAAAATGATTTATTTTACAAAAACTTTAACAACAGATCCTTTAGATGAAGGTTTTTATAACGCCATTTCAAAGCTATTAGAGATCAAAAAAGTATTAAAAAAGGATATAAAAACTATAATAGTTGGTACTACTCATGCTTTAAATGCAATTTTACAAAGAAAAGATTTATATAAAGTAGGTCTAATTAGAATAGCTGGACAGTTTTTTGATACTCTTCCTCCTTTATATGGAGTAGATGAAGTTTTAAAAAAACAGATATTTGTAGATGCGATAACTATAAATGGAGGTTTTGAATGTGATGGAAAAGAGATTTCAAAATTTAATGAAACAGAAGCGAAAAAAGCGATAAAGAAATTAATTGATAAAGGCTCTGAAGCTATTTGCGTCTGTAGTGTATTTTCTCCAATTTATAATAAACATGAAAAATTAATTGCTGATCTTATAAAAGAAGAAGTGTCGAAGAATTTTCCTATATCACTATCGTATGAAGTAGGTTCTATTGGATATATTGAAAGAGAAAATTCAGCTATTTTAAATGCAGCCTTAAAGAAGAGTTTAAGCTCAGGATTTAATGATTTAAAAAAGCAGCTAATAAAATTAAATTTGAGATCAAAACTTTATTTAACTGAAAATAATGGTTCTCTATTAGATATCGATAAAGCTATCGAGTACCCAATTTTAACAATGTCATCAGGTCCAACAAATTCTTTTATTGGAGCATGTAGATTAGCAAATATTTTAGACGCAATAGTTGTAGATATAGGTGGTACAACTACAGATATTGGAGTGGTGAAAAATGGTTTTGTAAGAAGATCTATAAACTTATCAAAAATAGATACAATTGATTTGAATTTTTCTATGCCAGATTTATTATCTGTAGCAATAGGAGGAGGTAGCTATATTGATTTAAAAAACAAAAAAATAGGACCTAAAAGTGCAGGAAAAAATCTTTTTAAAGAGGCTGTTTTTGCAAACGGAAATAAATTAACTATGACTGATCTTGCAATATGTTTTGATTCAACTTTGAAAATAGAAAAAAAAGACTCATTTAAAGACAAAGAAATTTCTAAAAAATATTTGCAAACAGCTTTAGATGAAATCAAGCATTTGATAAATCAAATGAGAGCTAAAGATACAAATCTGAAAATAATTTTAGTTGGAGGAGGCGCAATGTTGTTTAAAAAAATTGTCTCAGATCAGTTTATTATTCCTGAATGTTTTGAAGTAGCAAATGCTTATGGTGCAGCTTTAGCAGAAGTTAGCGGCAATGAAGATAATATAGTATCCTTAAAACAGAGACAAAAAACATTAAATGAGATAATCGCAAGAGCTAAAAACAATGCAATCAAAAAAGGTGCAGTAAAAGATAGTATTAGAATTTCAGATATTCAAATTATTCCTTATCACTACATTCCGAATTCTATTGCTAGAGTTATTGTTACAGTAGCGGGACAAAGAAAATAAAAATCAATAATGTTGTTTGCTTGAGCTATTACAATTATGCTTTTGATTATGTATTCAAAATGTGGATAACAATCTTTTAAAAATCTGTTCTAAAAATGGATTTAAATTTAAATATTTTGAAACTTTTTCATCTTCATCTAATATTTGAATTTTTCTAATTATAGAATCAGCTGTTTTTAACCTTTTTATTAATGTTTTAAAATTGAGAGCCATTTTCAGTTATATGTTCTTGATTATTAATTTTTAAAATATTAAATATTCAATTAAAGAGGAAGAAAAAATTCAGTGATGTTTAATGCTCAAATATAGATACCGAAAATATTGTATTATTCTCACTTTAACAATTTTGACAATCTCTATTACTATTTCATATCATGTTATTCAAGTGAAATGGATAGCTTATAGAAAAGCTGAAGATTATTTTAATGAGACTCGATATACAAAAGCAATCGAATATTATCTTAAAGCCTTGAAAAAAGATTTAGATCCAAAATATATTATGAATAATTTAGCATTTGCGGCTGTTATTGTAGGTGTATACGATCCGATTGTTGAGATTTATAAAAAACTACTTATAATGCGTCCAAACGATGATGACTTAATAGAGGGGTTATCGAATTTTTATATTCAGTTTGAAGAGTTTGATGAAGCCATAGAGCTTTTGCAAGATTATCTCAAAAAATTTCCGGATGATTACTATATTAGGTATTTGCTAGCTCAAAGCTATTGCTTAAACGGCGAATATAATAAGGCGGTTTTTGAATATAAAAAAGTGTTAAAAGAAGATATTCATGATTTAAGAATTAAAGAAAAAAGAGTTAGATTGGAGTTTGCAAGGGTATTAACTTTTGCAAAAAAATATGATGAAGCAATCATTGCTTATCAAGATTTGTTAAAGACTCAATCTAGAAATTGGGAAGTTCAAATTGAGCTTGTTAATGTTTATTTTAAACAAAAAAATTATAGAAAAGCTTTTCTAATTTTAAAAGAAATTCCTATTAATGAGTTAGATGATTCTTCTCAAATAGTATTAGCAGATCTTTATGCTTATTTCAAAGATTATGAAGAGGCTAAAGAGATTTATCTTTCATATTTAGAAAAGGACCCTTTTGATAGAAAAGTTTATCTAAAATATAGCCAAATGATTACTTGGACAAATGATTCAAATAGTGCTTTAGAGGTTTTGGATAATATAAAGTATGTTTATTCTTCCAATGATGAATCATTACATAAACTTGGCGAAGATTATTTTTTTGCAAGGAAATATCAAAATGCAATAAGGGTTTTTAAGCATTTAATAAAAAGGGGAACAATTGATCCTTCAATGTATTTAGATTTAGCAAATGTTTATCTTGCTATGGATGATAAAGATGAAGCTATTTTATATTTACAAAAAGCATATGAAATGGATCCAACTGATGACAAATATAAAAGAAAATTAGCTCTGCATTTAGCTTGGAATAAAAACTATATAAAAGCTCTACCACTATTAATAGAACTGTATAAAGACGATTCAGATGATCAAATCGTTGGATTAGAGCTTGTCAGATCATATGCCGATGAAAAAGATATAAAATCAGCTCAAAACATATTAAATGAACTAGTAGACAAATTCCCAGATAGCCCAAATGTTAAAATGGCGAGAGCTAATATTTACACTCAGATAGGTTATGCTCAAAAAGCAAATGAAATTTATCAAAACTTATTAAATACAGCCAAATATAAAGATACTATTTATTTAGGCTATGCAGATGCTATGCATCTTTGGGGTGATTTTTATAAAAGCGAAAAAATGTATAGAGAAATTTTAAAAGAAGAGCCTGATAATTTTGATGCGAAATTTAAATTAGCTTGGAATTTGGTTTCTCAAAAGCGCTATGAAGAGAGCAATCAAATTTATAAAATGCTTTTATCTGAATCCAAAGACGTGGATCAAATATATTTTCAATTAGCTAAAGTAAATCTTTTACAAAAAAAGCCCAAAAATGCACTTAGATTTGCAAATAAAGCTTTTGTTATAAATCCAAATGATAAAAATAGTTTGCTTTTAGGAAGGTGTTTAGTTGCTAATAAACAATATAAAGAAGCATTTCAATATTTTCAGCAAATTGAAGAAAAAAAATACAAAAAACAAGCCGATATAGAAATGGGCAAGGTTCTATTAAAGCAAAATAAGGAATTAGCCCAAGTATTTTTTCAAGATGGCTATATATTGTATCCTAATAGTATAGAGCTTTATTTTTATTCAAACATTTCAAAAATTAAAGATGACGATTTTATCGATAGCTTAATTAAAAAAGCTAAAAATGCTGAAGAATTGTCAAAAATTGCTTGGATTTATGCTGATCTCGATTTAAATCAATATTCAATACTTTTTTTTCAAAAAGCGATTCAAAGAGATAATAATTATTATCCAGCTAAATTTGGATTAGCTCAAAGGATGAGTGTTGATAATCAAATAGATGCAGTAGAAAAATTTGATGAACTTTTAAAAGTTTTTCCTCAAAGTTATCAACTGCTTTTATGGAAAGCTAAAATACTAGGATGGACAAAACATTATCAAGAATCATTAAAAATATATTCTATTTTAGAAAATTTAAATCCCAAAAACCCTCAAATTATTAGAGAAAAAGCAAGGGTTGCTATGTGGGATAAAAATATGGCTTTAGCTCTTCAGATATATAATAGAGCGCTAACGCCTAGTGTTGATAGTAATCTGTATAACTATTTTCTTACTCATGAGATAGAATTTGAAAATCAAAAACTTCAAAACGATATTGAAAATTTAAAAAAATCTAATCTATATTTCGGATATGAAAAAATTAAATCTAATCTAAATACATATAAAATCACTAAAGATCAAAAAAAGATATTAAAAAGAGCGCTTTTGCAAAATCAAGCTGAATTTGAAATTCAAAAATCCATCTATCTAGAAGAGAGGGCAAAATATCTTCTATATCAAATGCATTATATCAAGGCTAATGAAGTATATAAAGAGTTAGTAGAATTTTCTCCATGGAATGCTGAAGCTCTATTTGATTATGCACAAACATTTTGCTATTTAGACTTATGTGATCAATCAAGATCTGTGTATAAAGTATTGGTAGAAGACTTTTATCATAACAGAGCTAAACTTGCTCTTGAGAGAAATATAATAAAATCAAGTCCATATTTCAGAGCTTTTCATAGATATTATCAAGAAGAAGGTAGAGGGGATCTAGATAGAGTCAAAAGAAATAGAACTGATTTGACTTTTGGGTTTGCTTGGAAATGTCGATATAATATGGCTATTACAGCTAAAAGATGGGTTGAGAAGCCAACTTATGAAAAAAATACTCAAATCAAAGATGTAGAGCAGTTAAAAGGCATTTCTTATGATGCTTATGGATATTCTTTAGATTTTGCAGGAACTTTTTCTAAATATGTATCTGCAAGTGCAGGTTTTTCTCAAAAATATTATTTAAATAAGTTTAATATGACTAATTTAGGGCATTTAAATCTTTGGTTTAGAGTTTATGATTTATTTAAATTAAACTTAGGGTATCTAAGAGAAAATCAAATCGATAATATATTTTCTTTAAGAAATGATGTTCAAATAAATAGACTCTTTTTACAATCAAACACTCTTATAAGAAGAAGATTTTCAATTGAGGCCTTAGTCGAGGCTCAAATTTATTCAGATAATAATTTTATTGATCTATTTAGATTGGATTTAGGATTTCGACTCACAGAATTCCCTCAAATATTTAAAGTTGAGTTGAGAGGAGAATATAGAAATAGTAACAAATTAAATAATTTTATTTTTGAAGGAACGGATCTTATAAATATTATCCATCCATATTGGACTCCTAATAATTACAAAGCTTTTTTAGCATCGATGATTTGGTATCATGATCTTTCTAAGTTTCAATTTTGTGCAGCTGAGAAACATTACTACGAATTTAGACTATCTTCTGGAACGGATACTGAGAAAAATCCAACCATTACTTTTGAAGGAGGATGGTTTTTAGAGTTTAGAAAAAAAGGACAAATTAGCCTTAATGGGTATATAACTAGATCAAAAATTTGGGATGCGCAATCTATTTGGGCGGAATATAAATTTCATTTTTGAGGAAAAAATATGTTTAAAAAAGCTTTTAGATACGTTTTTTTAGCTCTTATTTATTCGGTCATTGTCATAATGATTGTTTATCTGACACTGAGATTATTTCAAATGATTGTCGCTTCTTATTATTGGTATGACAAACTTTTGGGATCATTATTATTAGTTGCTGAGTTTTATATTATCTCAACTCAAGGAGTTGGGTATCTTAGTGAAGTTTTAAGAGTATTTCTTAAATTTAAAAAGCCAGAAGAAGATAGACCTATAATTCCGGAACTTAAAACAAAACCCTTTGTTGCTATTTTAATACCATCATATAATGAGCCTCTTTCAATTTTAGAAGATACTATAATTGGATCATATAATCTAACATATAGTAATAAACATATTTATTTATTAGATGATACAAGATATGAATTAAACTCTAAAAGCAAAAGTCTTCTTCAATACAAACAAGATATTGAAAACCTCTGTGAAAAATATAATATTAATATTTTTAGACGCAAGTGGAGAGGTGCAAAAGCTGGAATAATTAATGATTATTTAGCTTTTGTTCATGGTAATAAAAGCGAAGATTTTAAATTGATTTCTTATGAAAAAAGTAACTATATCAGAAAAACAGTAATTCAAAATCCTAAATATTTTGTTCTACTAGATGCAGATCAAAATCCATATCCAGAATTTGTTGAGCCTTTAGTCGCTATGAGTGAAGAAGATAACATGATAGCATTGATTCAAACCCCACAATATTATACAAATTTTGAGGGAAATAGAATTTCAAAAGCCGCGGCTTTGCAGCAGGTTATTTTTTATGAATATCTATGTGTTGGTAAAGGGATAGAAGAAGTAATGTTTTGTTGTGGTAGTAATGTTTTGATTAGAACAGAAGCGATTATGGGTGTGGGTGGGTTTGATGAAACAACAGTTACTGAAGATTTTGCAACATCTTTTAAATTGCATTTGGCAGGTTGGAAAACCAAATATTATAACAAAGTGGGTG
>JAAKFX010000023.1 GCA_011064865.1 Candidatus Anoxychlamydiales bacterium | reverse complement strand
GATATAAATTAGATCAGCTTTTACATCTAAAGTAAAAAAAGCATCATATGTTGATTGTTTTATTGGAATTATTTTATTTGTTTGTTTTGCATGTATAACATTTGATAAAAACTGTTCATATAATGTTGGTAAAAAAGTTTTCCGCTCTTGAGTTTCAGAGTACTCTAATGAGCCTTTCCAATGATCAACCGCATAAATTTTTCCATTATCATGTAAACGTTGAGCCATAAAAATTGTGGATTTTCCAAGCCAACTTCCCAATTCAATAACTGTAGAGATTTCATTTTCTGCAAATAGTTTTTCAATTGATTTTGCATTTAAAAACCAGCCATGATCTAGTTTAGGTAAAACATTTGTAATAGTGTTATAAGGTGAGGGTAAAAATTTTTGAGATGAAAAAAGTTGGAAACTAACAAAAAAAGATAATATAAATAAGATTTTTTTCATTTGAAAATCCGTGCAGTTTTTATTTAATATCAAGTGTAGAAAAAAAAAATTATCTTTTAAATAAAAAAAAGAGCTTTGTGATTTTTATACCTAAAAGTATTTTAAATTACTTTTAACTCAAAGAGAGATCTTTTTTAGCTCTATGCCATTCATCTTTTGTATCTCTAAATTATTATTTTCTGATCTTAGATGCAAAAAAGCTGTGTTATCTACTATCACATCAATACTTTCATCGTTTTTTATATCCAAGATTAGTCTTTTTATGAGACCTCCATGAGATACAACCAAAATAGTGGCATTTGGATGCTTTATTGAAATATCTGCTATAAAATGCTTTATACGTTTGCTCATATCAGAGTTTTTTTCTATCCCAGTATCATCTATTTTTTTATAAGCTAAATATTCTTCGATAGGAGTTCCTTCATGTTTTCCTAAATTTCTTTCTCGAAGACGCTCATCTTCTATAATTTCAATAGCTAAATCTTTTAGTATTATTTCTGCAGTCTCTTTTGCTCTTATTAAATCAGATGAATAACAATGATCAAATTGTATAGTTCCTATTTGATCAACTAGATCTTTTGCTTGAGATCTTCCTGTCTCATTTAATGGAATCTGCAAATGTCCTTGAACACGGCCTTGTTTATTGTAATCAGTTTGGCCATGGCGTACAAAATATAGTGAAATATTACTCATATATCCATCCTAATGGGGTTGATAAATAAAACTGAGATAGTTTAAAGTTTCACTTTAAAAGAAGGTTATAACATAAAATGAGCAAAAAATCTACTATCATATTTTTAAATGGAGTTGGCTCTGTTGGAAAAACATCCATTGCTAAAGCTTTGCAAAATATTTTGGATAAACCTTTTTTACATATCGGTATAGATCATTTTATTGAAATGCTTCCATGTAAATATTTGCCAAAAGGAGATAAATCAAATCAGGGAATAGAATTTAATCAAAAGCAAACTAAAAAAGGACCAATAGTTCATATCGAAATAGGCGAAATTGGTAAAAAATTATTTCAAGAGATGAGAAATATTATGCTCTTACTGGCGAACTCTGGGTTTGATCTAATTATTGATGAAGTAATTATTGGAGATGAATTCGAAACATATAAAAAAATGTTTAAAAATCATAGATTTATTACTGTTGGTATTTTTGCTCCTCTAGAGATTATTGAAAAAAGAGAAAAATCAAGAACTGATCGCACTTTAGGTTTAGCTAAAGGACAATTTGATATCGTTCACAAAGATAAAAAATATGATCTAGAAATAGATACTTCAAAATTATCTCCTAATGAATGTGCTAATTTAATAAAAACATATTTGTTAAAAAATCGGTCAAAATAAGAATTTAAATAAATTATTGACTTACAGAAATACAACTTCCTCTTATCGTTATATATACCTGTCTATTATCGCGATAAATTCTTACTTTTCTTGAATAATTTCTATATCTAGATCCCATATATTTATCGCTATAAACTCGCCATCTAATATTGTAATATCCAGGTCTTAATGACATATAAAATCTTTGTGATGTTCCATAATCTTCATGTAGTTGCATATTTCTTCCTGCAAAAGATACTTCAGTAACTAGTTTGTCATGAGTATTGTATACATCATTCTCTACTCGAACTAAATCAGAGTAATAATCTTCTCTATAATATTGTCTACGAGACCCTATATCAAATCTAAGTCTAGTTTTAATTTTTTGAATAAAACTATCATTGTCACTATTTTGATTGAATACAAATAGGAAAGTCCCAATAGCTATTATAAAAAAAACAATTGTTGAAAATATTTTAATGAACTTTTTCATAAAATTTTTGTTTGTGTCTTTATAATATATATATTAGAGGTTTTTTAGTTTTTTAAAATCTTTTTCGATTATTTTTTTTATTTTTGGATTGTATAGAGCATAGGCTGGATGATACATCGAGATAATTTTTAGTGGTTTTTTGTTTATAGTAATTTCAAAACTTTTTCCATGACACTTTGAGATTTTTGAAAAGGAAAGATTGAATTTTTTAAATAAGTACTTAGTCGCAAATCTTCCAAGTGTAATAATAATTTTTGGTTTTATTAAATCTATTTGTCTATCTAAATAGTTTTTTGTGCACATCTCAATCTCATATATTTTAGGATCCCTATTTTTTAAAGGATGGCATTTAACAAGGTTCGTAATGAATATTTGATCTTTTTTGAGATTTGCTTTTTTTAAACACTCATTTAAAATTTCGCCTGCTTTTCCAACAAAGGGTTTTCCTAAAAGATCTTCTCGTGTTCCTGGAGATTCTCCAATTATCATAATTTTTGATGAAAATGAGCCAGATCCAAAAACAGCATGTTTGCGCTTTTTATGAAGAGCGCATTTTTTGCAAATTAAAACTTTTTTTTCTAAAGCTTTTAAAATAGCAGCTTTAGTCATCTTAAAATATTTATTCTATTGATAATAGATGAATATCAAATTCAATATCTTTTCCAGCAAGGGGATGGTTTGCATCAAATATCACTGCAGCGTCTGTGATATCTGCAACTTTTACTAATATCACTTGACCATCTGGTTGCTGGATTTGAAGCTGTTGGTTTTTTTCTAAATCTAAATTTGGGGGAAGTTCATCTTTGTTAACTGTAGTTATAAGCTCTTGTATATATGGGCCAAATGCTTCTTCAGATTGCAAATTTATTGTTTTTTTATCTCCAACTTTCATTCCTATTAGTGCAACTTCAAAGGCAGGCAATATTTGTCCATCTCCTAAAGTAAATACCAAAGGATCCATCTGTGTTGAAGAATCAAAAATTATTAGATCTTCAGTTTTTGCTTTATAATGGAGCTTTACTGTATCTCCCATTTTTACTTCTATTGACATTTCTTCCTCCAAATTAAATGTAGCTTATAATTTTTCGTTTAGGATAGACAAAGTATTTAGTCAATATTTATTTAGAAAAAATTTGAAAAGAAACTCGCAATCTATTAAATCTAAATTAGAAACAAAAAAATAGGCTCTTTTAATGAAATGGCTCGTTTTCCTCTCTCTGTTTACTTTAGTAGGATGTCATTTTCCTTCCAAAATGGTATTAGAAGGATCGGGAGGTAGAAATGCTTATAATATAGAAGTTCAAAGAACAAATGCTGAAGAGATGCTTCTTAATTTAGTGAGACTCAGATATTATGATTCTCCATTTTTTTTAGAAGTCTCTTCTGTAACTTCACAATTTACTTTTAGAAATTTAATAAATGCAGGCATTAGCATCCCAGGTTTTGATAAAACAAATCCAATGAGTCTTGGAGGCGAAACTCTATGGCAAAATCAACCTACAATTCAATACTCGCCACTTCAAGGACAAGAGTTTGCAAATCAATTGATGCAACCTATGGATATTAGTATTATTCAACATGTAATATATTCTGGTTGGGATATAGATAGAGTGTTTTTGCTAACAGTTCAAAACTTTCAAGATTTTCCAAATATTCCAAGACAGGGCTTAGATCCAGATGAGATCGTAAAACATGAAAAGTTTCATAAAATAGTACATTTAATGAATCAACTTCAAGAAAAAGGAGAGCTTCAAGTAGGTGTAGGACAAGAGCATGAAAAAGATAAGGAAAAAGAGCATGAAAAGAAAAAAATTCAATTTGCTTTCCCATCTGATACTGAACAAGGAAAAGGTATAGCTTCTTTATTAAAAATAGATTTTGCAGGCAATGGAAAATATATTATTAATATTACTGTAGGCTTTGATGAAAAAGGTAACATTGGAATACTTCCGAGATCGGTGCTCTCTTGCATGCATTATTTAAGCAAAGGAGTTATTGTTCCTAAAATAGATATCGAAAAAAATAAAGTTTTGGATTTAGAAAAAAAAGAATTTACCAGAGAAGAAGTTCAAAAGCTTTATCAAGAACTTTTAACAGTTCATAACTGCAATAAAAAACCTAAAAATGCATATATTACTATAAAATATAGAGATAACTGGTTTTATATTAAAGATGATGATCTTCGTTCTAAAAAAACTTTTATGTTACTATTAGAACTTTATAATTTGCAATCAGGAAGGGCTCCTGCTAAAGGTCCTATTTTAACACTTCCTATAGGAGTTGGTTGATGAAAGATATTGATATTTTAACAGTCTCATTTGCTTCTGTTATCTATTTTATTATGTATTTAGTTTGGTATTCAAAACTTCTTGTCGGTAAAGTTTACGATAGTATTCTTCAGAAAACACATAAAAAAACGGTTCTTAACTATGTTTTGGTTTTTGTCTCAATTTTTATTCTGTCTTATATAATTGCTCTTTTTGAAGTTTTGATCGGAATTGCAACTTTTTGGGATGGTGTGTTTTTTGGACTTTTAATCTGGTTTGGATTTATTTTAACTCATAGCCTTTTTTTAGTAGTGTCATTTAAAAGAAATTTTAAATTATTTGTTTTAGATAACCTATTATATCTTTTTGCTATGATGTTAGTAGGTGGGATTCTAGCTGGTTAATTCTTTCCATTGATTTTTATCTCAGCAACTACAGGAAGATGATCAGAAGCAGTTTTAGCATCAGTATATACATGCCCTTTTATTACTCTTGTTCTATATCCTGCAAAGATATAATCAATCTTCTCTTTGGGATCGATAGATGGATATGTAAAATTGTTTTTAGCTTTTATAGATAGTTTATTTGCTGCGGCTTCTTTAAACCCTAATTTTAGTAAAATTTTTATTGAGTTTTCATCTTTTATAGCTAAGTTATCTTTGTTAATAAACCAAGGGGCGTCATCTAGATATAATCCCTCTTTTTTAGGCTCATTTGGGGATATTGAATTAAAATCACCCCCGATTATTGTTGGGATTTTTATATCTTTTAACCACAGATTTTTTACTATGTTTATTTGCTTTTCTCTTTCAGTGTGAGACCAAGGATCTAGATGTACATTGATTAAGTTTATATTTTTACCATTGAAATTTATAGTGCACTTTTGAGCTCCATGTGGATCGTATAACCATGTAGCAAAAAATGGGATATCCTTTGAATTCTCAAAAACATATGCTTCATTATATATAATCGGATGCTTAGACAATACACAAAGTCCCATTTTAATTTTGCCAGATACTCTATGATAATTTAGATGAAACTTGCCTCTCAAAGTTGGCGCTATTGCCATGTAATTATAACCAGCTTTTTTAGCTATATATCTTTTTTGATTTATAAGATGAGACCTTTTTGATGTAAAATCAATCTCTTGCAAAAAGACTATATCTGCATCTATTGTTTTTAATATTTTAGCTATCTGATCTAGCCTATTTTCATAACTCTTTTTGTCGATTTTTATAGTCTTTCCATCTTCTCCTATACCAAAATGAATGTTGTAGGTAACTATTTTTAAATTTAGTTTTGTTTCTTTTTTATTATTTCGATCATTTTGAATGTTTAATGTAGTAATAGGGGGATTTGATCTTTTTTGTAAAATAGGTGACTCATTCCACCATAAAAAAATGCGAAATAAAATAATCAAAATTAATATAATAGTTAAACATAAAAATATTATTAATTTTGTTGCTTTCATTCTTCCTCCTATTTTTTTTAATAATAAAAAATGAAAATAACTGCAATTAAAATAACTAAAATGAATAATAATTTAGATTGACATTTATTTTTTTTCGCTATACAAAGATAGAAAAAAATAAAGGTGATTTTTTAATGAAAAACAACTCTGAAAATACATATCTTATTATTACATCATCCGGTGGCTCTGGCAATCTACATGGCGCAAAAGCTCAAAGACAAATTTTAGAAAAACAAGATCCAAATGCAAAGATAATAACAAAAGATTTTATGTTGGATTGGCTAGGACTTATAATGGGGAACTTCGGTGTTTTTGCATGGAATACCGCCCAAAAAAAAGGTCAAATTTGGATTCAAGAATGTTTAGGCAATGGGCAAAGACTTTTAAATATTTTATTTTGGCCAAAAATATTTTTTGCAGCTTTAAAAGACCTTTTAAAATATAGAGTCGATCATGTTATTCATATGCAAGCCCTAGGAGCTCCATGTATTATTAAAGCGATAAGAGTTTATAATAAATTAAGAAAAAAAAATGTTGTTTTAAAAATTGTTTTTATCGATCTTCCCGCTAAAAGATCTTTTCATTATTTTGATCCAATTAAAAGACTATCAAAAAACGATAAAAAATATCTTGTTTTGTCATCGATAAAACCTCTTTTAAAAGAAAATCAAAAAGATGCAGATTTTTGGAGAGAAAATTGTGGTATATCTATGGACAGAGTTTTTTATGATCCATATCCTGTAAGACAGGGGTTTTATGAATTTGAAAATAAAAAACGCTTGAGAGAAGATCATGAAATAAAAATCATTTGTACTAATGCGGCAGAAGCAAATTTCATAGAATCTATTGCTAAAAAAGGTAGCATTGAGGTGAAAAGAGATGATGTATCTATTCAAATAAATTTAAAACCAGATGTGTATTTAATCACTATAATTCTAGGATCGAAACCATGCTTGAAAGCCATCTATAAATATATAGCTAATTTGATTGAATTTATGAAATTGCATTCTATCAATAAAAAAATTGTAGTTTTTCCATATTGTTCTGTTTCAAAAGATCCTTTGATTAAAAAATTATATAAAATGGTTGCAAAAGTAGATAATTATCCAACAAATTTAACCATTGTTCCTATGTCATTTCAAAGTGAAGATGTTGTCGCTTCACTTTATTTTAGAAGTGATTTAACCATCACGAGAAGTGCAGGACAAACTGCAATGGAACTTCAAACAGTTTCAAAAGCTAAGTTTTACGTTCATACAGAGTGTAATTTGGATATAAAAACAACCTCTAATAAAAAACTTTTAAAGGGGATTCCTGTTTGGGAATCTGGTATTGCTGAGTTTATGCAAGAAAAAATGAAAGCAAAACTTATCAATCCAAACTCTTTTATAGATTTTTGCAAAGAGGAGCTGGGTTAATATTTAATTAAAAATCTAACCAATCCTTCCCAATTTTTGTCTTTGATAAAAGGCAGGATCTCATTTTCTGGAATATTTACTTCTTTAGAAAAATCCTCTAAGTAAACGGTTAAATCATTTTTTAAATCATAAATATCCATTGTTTGTGAATAGTCTTTTACGAAATTAGTCCTTTTAAAATAATCATCAAAAATCGCTGCCATATACTGTTTTAAATGAGAGTTTTTTGGTGAAAAAATGAATCCTAAAAATTTAAATGGGTGGAGATATCTAAGCTCATCACCAATCTTTCTTAGTCTTTTTTCATGATGTAAAAGCAGAGTTAGTTTGCCATGAATTCCCATAGAAGATATCAAATCATCGATCCTTTGTTCATCAGCTTCTGTTCTTGGAAGCTCGTCAAATGTAAGATTCTTATCTGTTTTAGATGGTATTTTTATGATGCTAGCTAAAAATCCAGCTTTTGAATAAACATAGTGATATTTTAAAACATTGTTATTTACTTTTGTCTCTTCTACAATTTTCTCTTTTTGTATTTGATCTATATCTGCATCCATTGGTAACATAAAAACTCCAACATTTTTTTAACTAGACTGCTAACTTTAGCTTACTATATCATTAGAAAAAAGATAAAATGAAAAAAAAAACTATTTCAATGAAATTTATTTCTATCACTTTGAAAACTATTGTTTTCCTCTCATTAATCTGCATAACTGCTAAATCTTGGCAGCTACTCACTGATGGGTTTAGAAAAGATAAAATAAGCTCAGATCTAAGTGTAGCCCCACAAGATATGAATATTCCTCCTGAGATAGATAAAATTTTAGATCAAAAATTCAAGTATTTGTCTAAAGGTTGTCAAACATATGTTTTTGAGAGTTTTGATCAAAATTATGTTATTAAATTTGTGAGATTTCATCGCTATAAAATTCCTCTTTGGCTGAGAGTTTCTAGCTTTTTAGAAAAACACAAAAATAAAAGGCTTTTTTATAAAAACAAATTGCTTCAAGACTCTTTAAAAAGCTATGAGATCGCATATAACTATTTAAAAGATGAGACTGCAACTATCTATGTTCATCTAAATAAAACAAGATCTATCAATAAAAATCTTCAAATTTTTGATAGATTGAATAGAAAATATCTAGTTGATTTGGATTCATCAGGCTTTATCATTCAAAAAAAAGTAAAGATCTTTCAAGATGTTTTAAATCATAATAAAAACTCTGAGATAGAACTCAAAAAACTAGCGCATTCTTTTTTATATACAACTAAATCTCTATATCAAAAAGGATTTATAAATGATGATTATAATTGTGTGAAAAATTCTGGCTTTATCGATGGAAAAGTGATTCATACTGATCTAGGTAGCTTTTTACCAAAAGATCACCTAATGGAAAAACAAAATTTTGAAAATGAATTTTATCGCTTTGTAAGATATTTTAAAAAATGGTCAGATAAAAATGCGCCATTTTTATCTACATATGTAGATGAAGAGATAAAAAATATGTCTCAAGCACTATAAAAAAATGTAGATCAAATATACAATTTAATAAAATTAAAAAAAGTATGAAAGTAATAAAAATATCGCTGCGTTTTTTACTGCTCCTAACCTCTATAGCAATTTTATCAAAACTTTGGATCAAAAATACTTCTAGTTTTAGAGTAGATAAAATCAACCCTAAAAATTTCTTCACTAATCATTTCGATGTAAAACTTCTTGATGATGAGAATTTAGATCCGATTTTTAATCAAAATTATAAGTTTTTAGCAAAAGGTAGGCAATCTTTTGTCTTTGTCAGCGCTGATGATAAATATGTAATAAAGTTTTTTAGATTTCATCGATATAGACTTCCTCTTTTTTGTAGTTTTATAAAATTTATTCCATTAGGAAATAGATACTCTCAAAATCTTCAAAATGAAATCGATGATTGTTATTTAAAAACTATGAATAGCTATAAGCTTGTCTATGAAAGATTAAAAGATCAGACTGCTACCATTTATGTACATCTAAATAAAACCAAAAATTTAAATAAAAAATTAAAAATTACAGATAAATTCAAAAATAGTTATGTCTTGGATCTAGACTCAATGGGGTTTGTAGTTCAAAAAAAAGCTCAAAGTTTTGAAAAGGCCCTTTTAGATGCAAAATCAGATGAAACTAGACTAAATAGTTTAATAACGGCGTTTTTTGATAATTTAGATTATATGTATAGCCAAAATATCATTAACAAAGATAGACACGTTCTTCAAAACTTAGGGGTGATAGATAACTCAAAAGTTGTTGAAATTGATATTGGTAGACTCTGTAAAAAAAACAATTTTAATAAAGAAAAAGTAAAAAAAGAGGCTCTTCATTATACTACATATCTTAAGAAGTGGATTGCTAAAAATGTGCCCGATGCTCTTTTCATAGTTGAGGATCAGTTAAACAAATTATTACAAACTAAAGATGCAATAGATGAAAAAAAGATTCATTAAATTATCCAAGTACTTTTTGCCATACATCACACTTGTTTTACTAATCTTTTTAGCTATCAAAAGAACAGATGGATTTAAAACCAATCTTATTACTCGTCTGAATCAAAAAGATCTCAAATGGCAATTAGATGCAGATGTAAATTTAGAAGAGACTAAAACAGTTTTATCACAAGACTTTCACTATTTGACTAGAGGAAGAGAGTGTTTCATTTTTGAAAGCGCAGATAAAAAATATGTTCTTAAATTTTTTGACTCTTCTAGATATTATACCAAATGCTTTTTCCCAAAAACGAAACTTCCTAAATTTTTAGATGATTATAGGAAAAAGCACTATAATCGTAGAAGTACAAAACTTCAGTTTAATCTATCTAGTGCAAAACTCGCTTTTGATAGATTAAAAGATGATTCCGCTCTTTTATTTGTGAATTTAAATCCTACAAATGTCTTTGAAAATAAAGTTAAAGTATCCAATAAATATGGCAAAATATTTTCATTAGATATAAATAATATTTTTTTTATTCTACAAAAAAAATGTGATATTTTTTATCAAGTCTATGAAAAAACTAAAGATGAAGCTTTTAAAACTTATCTAATTAATGCTTTTTTAGAGATGGTTCATAACAGAACTCAAAAACTTATAATTGATGATGATATCGGTAAAAAAAGAAAAAATTGGGGCCTATATAACAATAAAGCAGTAACCATAGATATCGGTAGATGGTATTTCGATGAGAAATTAGCAACATTTGAAGGCTATAAAAAAGAGATGCTAAAAGCTACAAAAATACTTAGAAAATATTTAAGCGAAAATGAACCCGATAAATTGACAATTGTTAATGAGGGTTTAGAAAAATATTTCAATGATTTTAAACCCTAGCTTTTACAATTCGCTCTCACAAATTAACTGCAAGAGTATCCGTCTTCAAATAACGAGTTGCATTTCCACAGATCTTAAGCTCTTTTTTGCATTATCTCTTAACTTTTCTATTACCCTCCTTCTACTATACCTACAACATTATCAATAAATCCATTTGCTAAATAAATAAGAATTGTATGAGAAAAATGATTTGGTAAAAGAGGTATTGATAAAGTTTCAATAAACTCTGCGACAATCTCTTTAGCGAGCAGCTTTTTTTCATCCGTATCTGCATAGATAAATTGCTGCACAAAGCTAATAGTTTTTTGAGTAATCGTAGCAATGTCTTTTATCTCTAGCCCATCAGAAAATTCTTGTTTTATCTCATCGATAAATTCACTTACATTTTCAGGGGAGATTTCATCTTTAGTTTCTGCAAAATATTTATTTTCTGTATCAGGCTCTGGAATAACAATATCTACAAAAGAGCTAGCTAGTATTTTAAAGATTGGATCTGTAATAAAATCTGGAAGATATGGTGTGTCAGTATTATCAATTATATAATCAATAATAGCTAAAACAGCCTCTTTTTTCTTTTGAGCATCTAAACTGAAATAATCTTTCAGATAATTTGATGAAAATTTCATAATGACAGCAATATCTTGCCATTGAAAACCATCTGTAAAAACATCATTTAGTGAAGATAGAATCTTTTGATAATCTTCATGAGTAGGCATATCAGATGATTTTATCTTTATAGATGGATCTATATCTTTTTTTGTCTCTTCTACCATTATGTAAGCTGGAGGATTTGTTACCTCCTCTGGGGGAACATATTCTAAGACCATAACAAAAATCCTTTTGTTAAAATTTTTGCTATACAACTTAGGACTATAAAATGTTTTTTGCAAATCTATTTTAATATTTCTATAACTTTATCATCTGTCACTTGATCAAAGCTAACGTAATATTGTGCTATTGCGAAAAATTCATCTAAAATATTTGGACAGATAACATCAGCCATTTTTTTGATCTCATCGATAATATGATATGGCCCAACAGGGACTGCTACTATAATTTTTTTTGGATTTTTCTTTTTCAAAGCTAAAATAGCTGCCATCATAGTAGCTCCAGTTGCGATGCCATCATCTACCAAAATAACTATTTGATCTTTGATATTTATTAAAGGTTTGTTTTTTCTATAAAGTCTCAAGCGTTTTTGAGCTATAGCTTTTTCTTTTTCAATCTCTTTTTGTATATAATCTTTAGATACTTGTAGAGTCGATATTATCTCTTCATTTAAAAATTTGACATCTTCACAAATAGCGCCAATCGCAAGTTCCTCCATCAAAGGTGCTGCAATTTTTCTAGGAACTATTACATCTAATTTAAGAGTTAGTTTTTTTGCTAAGACATCTGCAATAACAACGCCACCTCTTGGCAACGCTACAATGAGAGCTTCTTTAGAGTTTTTATACTCTTTAAGTAAAAAAAAAAGCTTTTTAGCGGCATCCTCTGTTTTTAAATAGCATTGGCAATAATTGTATATTTTATCAGTTATTTTTAGTTTTTGTGAAAAAAATTAAAATATCAACAATAAATAGGTGGATTTTATAAGAATCTTATTTTTTTTCTTGCTATTAGTTTGATTTTTTAACATTTTAATGGATAACAGGAAAAATAAAGAATGCTAATAAAATTTATAGATTTTCTACTACATAAGCTTTGGACAAAACCTATAAAGAAGTTATCTAAGCTTAAACGCTTTTATTACAAAAGTTTAAAAGTGTTTTGGATCTCTATTCATCATTTTTTTAAGCATCAAATAACACTCAGAGCTTCTTCTTTAACTTATTTCTCTTTGATGGCTATAGTTCCTTTTTTTGCTTTGATTTTTGCAATCGCTAAAAAAATAGGGGATCCGAAAGTAATCGAAGCTGAGCTTTTAGATAGATTCAAAGAACAAAAAGAGATTGTTACTAAAATAATTGAGTTTGCTCAAAATTTGATAGTTGAGGCCAAAGGTGGGATTATCGCACTTGTTGGTATAATATTTCTTTTTTGGAGTTTGATAAAACTATTTTCTAATTTAGAGAGCTCGCTTAACGAAATCTGGCAAGTGAAAAAACCTCGAAAGATAAAAAGAAGGCTATCGAACTATCTAGCTTTAATGTTCGTTATTCCTGTTTTTTTAGTAGTCTTTATAAGCCTTCGAATGTATATCACAAGGCTTATTGCAAAAGATATTTTAATTGAATTTATCTTTAGATTTCCACTTAGTTTAGTGCCATATGTTTTAATCTTATCTCTTTTTACATTCATATATGTTTTTATGCCAAAAGTGAAAGTGAAGATAAAATATGCTTTTTTTTCCGCTATTCTCTCTTCTGCTATATATCAAATAGTTCAAATCATCTACGTGAATTTTCAAACAGGAATTACAAAGTTCAATGCAATATATGGTAGCTTTGCAGCTCTTCCTCTGTTTTTGATTTGGCTACAAATTAGCTGGCTTATTTTTCTCTACGGTGCAGAGATGTGTTTTGCTATTCAAAATGTAGATAAAATTAAAATAAAAGATTTAGAGTCTCAAAGCAAAGCTTAAGATCTGCCATAGATATCATCGAATCTAATAATATCATCTTCTCCTAGATATGAGCCTATTTGAACCTCTACAACTACTACCATCTCATCTGTTTCATTTTCAATCCTATGAATCCCTTCTTTAGGAATAAAAACGTGATCATTTACATTGCATTTTTTTTTAAGTTTATTAACCGTAACAGTGGGGTTGCCTTTTACTACTACCCAATGCTCAGATCTTTTTTTGTGCTTTTGAAGTGATAGCGTGGCTTTGGGATTTACTTCTATCCATTTTACTTGGCAGTTTTGTTTTATCTTTAATGTTTGGTATGTGCCCCAAGGTCTTTTGTAGATTTTGTTTTCAATATTTTTGTCCATATTATCCTTTTGCCTTTTGTGCTAAAGCTATAGCTCCTAAGATTCCAGATTTTCCCATTTGTTTTGGAAGCACTATATATTCATCAATGTTATCGATAATTAATTTATGTTTAATGTAGCCATTTAACCTGGATTTGCACTCAGCTCTTATTTTATCTATCAAACATTTTTTGTTTAATATTCCTCCTCCAATAATCACTTTTTTCGGAGATAGAGTAAGTGTCCAATTAGCAATTGCAGTTCCTAAATAAAATGCTTCTAAATCCCAAGCTTCATGTGAATCTTTTAAATCTGTAGCAACTTTTATATTCCATCTTTTCGCTATTGCAGGACCAGATGCTAAACCCTCTAAACAATCATCATGATATGGACAGACACTTTTGAAATCATCTCCAATTTTTCTTGGAACAAAAGTGTGGCCCATCTCTGGATGAATAAGTCCATGCAAAAGATGATTTTCTACCATAGCGCCAACCCCAATGCCTGTTCCAACTGTTATATAGATAAAACTATCTATCGCTTGAGCTGCTCCCCATCTCTGCTCTCCGAGAGCTGCTGCATTCACATCAGTATCAAAACCTATCGGCACAGAAATAGCTGTTTTCATAGCTTGAACTATATTAAAATTAGACCAGTGGGGTTTTGGAGTTGTTGTAATAGAGCCATATGTCGGTGATTCAATATGTAGATCTAAAGGTCCAAAACATCCAATTCCCATCGCTTGTATTGGGGTTTTAGAATGTTCATGTATAAAAAATTTAAAGATTTGAGGCATTGTTTTTTCTGGAGTGATAGTCGGAAAAGTCTCTTCTTTTATAATATTTCCTAAATGATCACCAATAGCGCATGTGCATTTAGTGCCTCCTGTTTCTATTGCTCCAAAATATGTCATAAATTACCTCTTTTCTAAAATTCAAAATAATTAAATCAAACATCTTAGTCAAATAGATTTAAGACTTATATGCAAAATATTGAAATATTTGAATTGAAAATAATTACTGCAAATCATTGCATAAATTTACAGTAGTTCTAAAAAAATACTTAGCTAGAAATACAGATATTATTAAAAGAGCTAGTATTTTAATTTTAGGTATATATGGCTTGTAAAAATTTTCACGAATAACTCTTTTTTCAAGGATTTCTAATGCTTGTATTTTCTCGTCTAATTCGATAATTTCTTTTGATAAAGCTTCTAAGGCTGCAGCAAAAATAACCGAACTATTAGATGAAGCTGATGTCTCAGCAAGCTCTTTTAGTCTTTGTTCATGTCTGAGAGGCTTTTTTGACAAAGAAATAGGAGTTTCTGTGTCTTCTGTTTTATTTAATCTTACGAGTGATTTTTTAAATTTTTCTTCTTCTTTTCTTTTAGATAAGAGATTGCCTTTTAAGGTTTCAATAAGCCTATTTATTTTTTCTGATAGCATGACCAAATCACTTTCATTTATGGTTCTATTGCAAGTGGGACAAACTTTCCTGCTATCGAAAGATTTTCGAAAAGCTTCCAATGAAAATAAAGTGTTACACGGTATGTGTAAAACAACCATCTGGTCATTTCGAAATACATTAAATGTAATTGTACAAGCAGGATCGCCATCTGTAAATCGACTATTAGGCGATTTCGTTAAATAATCATTTCTATCAACCCAAGGAAAAATTGTTAATTGTGACTCAGCTAGTGTGATAGGCATATTTTTATATTTCCTTTTATCGATCCGAAATTATGTTCAAGAAAATATTAATAATCATAATATTTTTAAGATACCTTTTTTATAGATGTGTTGATTTTTTTTCTAGTTTTTTAAAAGATAATGAATGAGGAAAAAAAATATGAAAAAAAGTTTTTTGTGGGCAAAAGCTCTATCTATCGAGAGTTTTGTGGTTTTTGGCTCGTTATTTTTTCTTTTTTTGAAAAAGAAAAATTTAACATGGAGTTTGTCATCTTATAAAAAAAATAGACCCATTTTATTAATTCATGGCTATTTACATAAATCAAATGTCTGGGTATATCATGGAAATGAGCTGAGTAAAAAAGGTTTTGGCCCAATTTTCACAATAGATTTAAAAGAGCCTTTTGACTCCATTGAAGAGCATGCTTTAATAGTTCAAAAAAAAGTTCAAAGTATTAAAGATGAAACAAATCAAGAGAATATTATTTTAATAGGGCACTCTATGGGAGGTTTAGTAGCTTCTTATTTTGCTTTGCATTTAGCTGAGAAAAATTTTGTTACAGACATCATTACTATTGCTTCTCCTTTAATGGGGACTAAACTTGCTAAGATTGGGTTTGGAAAAGGTGCAAATCAAATGAAAAAAGACTCTATTTTTGTTAAAGATCTACAAAAAAAGATATTAGATGAACAAGATATTAATTTTTATCATATCGCAACAAAAACAGATCAGCTCATTAGACCTTATTCATCAGCTCTTATAGGTAACAATTTAGATAGACAATGTGTCTGATGGGATCGCTCATGCATCGCTGTTATATTCAAAAAAAGTAAATGATAAAATCTCTTCTTGGCTATCTTAAGATGTGCTAACAGTTGCTTTTTCACCTTGTATCAATATATGAGCAAATTTATCAGGATCTGTTAAATTTATCTCTTTTTTATATTCAGTGGATCTTGGCCATTTGAATTTATGTTTAGATACTGTCCAGTTAACATCATATTTTCCAGGTTTTACTTGAAAATATACTCTAGCACGTAAACCACTAGCATTTGCTTTTTGAAGTGGGATATTTTTATCATTGAAAGTAACTTCTTCAACATCATAAAAATCTTTGTCTAAATCATCATAGATCTCGATTTCTACTCTCACAATTTTAGATTTTGGTGCAATATATGCTGTTTGAAAAATTCTTCTATTATCCCGAGTAGGGATTTTTTTTGGATATTTATCTGCTGCTAGAAAGCTTCCATATACAATTGTAAAACTTATAAAAAAAATAAATATTGTTTTTAGATAGTTTTTCATATCTTGCCTTTTAAGTTTTTGAATAAAAGCTCGCGCATTCCCTTTCCTTTAGGGGAGGGCTAAGCGAGCCATTTTTTTTCTGTATCTCTTTTTCTTCCTATAAAACATTTTGTCGATATTTAGCAATAAAGACAACATGAACAAAATTTTTAAAGATACAACTTCTACCAGTTTTCCAAACAAAATCAGTAGACATAATGTTGACTATTTTTTAAAAAAAATAATATAATATTTTTTTTTAAAAAGAGCAAACTTTTATGATTAATGGCATTAGTCTAGCAGCTAGTCCGACAAATAAACAAAAAATAACAATTAATCAATGGTTTGGATGCTCTAGATTTATCAGGAATGCAAAATGTGAAGAAAATAATTATTTATCGAAATATGCAAAAAAGTATTTGCCAATAGGTACTTATCCTAAACCTGATCAAACTTTTTCACAGTATAAAGATAAAACTCTGACTCCTTGGTTATTTGATTGTCCTTCTCAAATACTTAGAAATTCTGTATCTAATTGGTATCATACATACAGTCAGTTTTTAAAAGGACATTGTAATAAACCAAAAAAGAAAAGAAAAACAAATGAAGATGGTATTCATTTAACTAAAGAGTTATTTAAATTCAAAAAATGCCCATATGGAGTGGTGCGTTTATTTATAGGAACAAAAACAAATAACATCGGTTATCTAAATATAAAAATACACAAAAATTTTAAAGAACCAAACTCGATATATTTAAAGAGAAAAAATAATAGATATTTTGTCTCTTTTTGTTATGAAGACAATAAAGAAGATTCTATTTCACAAATAGAACATTTTAAATACCTTCAAACCCTTCCTGAAAAACAATTAGAAAAAAATACTGTTGGTATAGATCGAGGAATTACAAGACCTGTTCAAGCAGGAGACAATGTTTATGATTTTACATTTGAACAAAAGAAAAAAAAGAGAGAAAAAGAAAAGTATATTAAACGTTATCAAAAAAAAATAGCTAAACAGAAAAAGGGATCAAAAAGAAGAAAAAAAACAAAACATAGCATCTCTAAAGCTCACGAAAAAATCAAAAATATAAGAAATGATTTTTGTCATAAAACCAGTAGAGCTATTGTTAATAATAAAAGCAACAATATCATTATTTTTGAGGCTTTAGCCACAAAAAATATGACTAAAAAACCTCAGCCAAAAAAAGATGAAAAAACAAACAGGTATGTTAAGAATAATAGAAAGCAAAAAGCTTCTCTTAATAAATCTGTTTTAGATAAAAGCTGGCATAGACTAGAGACTTATACTAAATACAAAGCTATTAGAGCAGATAAGGTTTGGTTTAAAATATCAGCCAACTACACCTCTCAGGAATGCGCTGATTGCGGCCGCATTCAC
>JAAKFX010000022.1 GCA_011064865.1 Candidatus Anoxychlamydiales bacterium | reverse complement strand
AACTCTTTTTTCTAGTTATGAAAAAGAAAAATTACCAATGCCTCAAGTTATTGAAGGGGAAAATTTTATTAAGTGCATATTACCAAGAAAGACCTTTATGGGAAAGTCTTCAAACACTTTAGATGAAGAGCAAATGATTTTAAATCTTTTTGAATTGACAAATGAAATAGCGATTTCAGATGTAATGAAAACTTTAAAGATATCTCGGGCAACTGCGGGGAGGAGATTAGCGAAATTAATTTCAAAGGGATCGTTAATACAAATTGGAGATGGAAAAACGACCAGATATCGTAAAAAAGAAATAAAAAATCTATATTAATATTATTCGCATTTTAATAATTGAAAAGGTTCGAATTGGTTGCTGCCGCGTCCGAATTTGATGCCAATTCGCACCTTAGAGAAAATAGCAAAGAAACTTAAGAAGTCTTTTGGATGAATAATAATTATGAAAAAACCTAGACAAGTATTACTTCTTTTTGGAGCAGGAGCTAGCTATGGTTCTGAAAAGGATATAAAAACAACCCCGGCATTAAGTGACGGTCTTTTTCAAATTTTAAGAGCTCGATTCCCTTCATGGAGGAATTTGGATCTAAAATATAGGGACCATTTTCAAGATTTTGAAGAGGGGATGAACCAAGTCCTAGCGCAGCATCCTCTAGATGTTTCTGAACTGCAACGAGATATGGCCAAGTATTTTTTCAATTTTCATCCTTCCCCAGAAAACTTATACATTAGGATCATTAAAAGGCTTGGTATAAAGGACATATCCTTTGCGTCTCTTAATTATGATAGACTATTGGAAGAAGCAATTTTTAGATCGGGATTTTTCCCTAAATATTCTTTAGAGGACAAAAAAAGTGAAAAAGAAGTAAACCTTTGTTTGCCTCATGGATGCAGCAACCTTTTTTTGACAGATTTTGGTATTCCCCCGGATTCACTTACTTATACTTTTGATGATGATGTGTTTGATAGTAGTAGTGATCCTAAAGTGATTAGAAACGATAAGGACTTTCAAAATGAAATTAACTTAAATGCGTTGCCTCCGATAATGGCGTGTTTTAACCGGAGAAAAACCTCTGCTGTCGGGAAAAGCTTTCTTGAAAAACAGAAAAGGATGTTTGAAGAGAGGGTCCTATCTGCAGGACTGATAGTAATCGTCGGCATTAATGTAAGGGAACATGATGGGCATATTTGGTGTCCTTTAGCGGAAACAAGCGCTAAATTATTATATTGTTCTGGCGAGGAAGGAGGCAAAGTTTTTAAAATCTGGAGAGACAAATTTAGATCAGCAAAAAATGACTTAATTTTTGGGGGATATTTTGCTGCTCATTTTGATGAAATTTGTAATACAGCAGAAGATTTTTTACGACACTTGCCCTCGATCACAACTGGGTACAATTAATACTAGCGAAAAACATAAAATGAAATGGTGCGAATCGGTTCCTGTCGCGTCCATCATTCATACCAATTTGAACCTTTATATTTTTTATCTAATGTTGTTGAGAAAATAAAAGAAAAAAGAGTGTCAACAGTCAAAAACAATTGCAAACACAAAAGTATTATATTAAGCTCTAAAAGATTAAATAATTTAAGGAGATATATGAATCAAAATGATAAAAAAATTTGCCAAAGTTGTGGTATGCCACTAGAAAAAGAAGAACAATTTGGAACCAATATCGATGAATCTAAAAACAAAGAATATTGTATCTATTGTTATAAATATGGAAAATTTACAGATTTGGATATAACAATGGATCAAATGATCAACAAGTGTGTCGGAATTATGGTGAAAATGAAAAATATGCCACTGGAAAAAGCAAAATCTATATTGGAGAACGTTATTCCAAATCTTAAAAGATGGAAAAAATAATATTTAACTTTTCTAATTAACTGAAAGAGCTTTTCTAACAGTTTTTCGGTTAATCTTTAATTTTTTTGCTATTCTTGTTGTAGCTATTCCAAGAATTTTTAATTCCTTAATCTTAGGCGCTAACTTTTGATATAGTGGAATTTTTTCATTAATAGTGATTTTAATCTTCACAGGGATGAGCGAAATGGTACGAATTGGTTGCTGCCGCGTCCGCATGTAATTTATAGTCAAGTGTATGTTGGGCAAAAGGATAAAATGGATGTAAATTTATAACTCAAAAGATTTTGATTAATGAATCATATGAGTTATAAATTATATAATATTTGATTCAAAATGAAAGGACCTTTTTTGTCAAAATTGTCATTTTTTCGTACCACTTTTTGACAAATTTATCATTTTTCATCACTAAAGGGTCGAGCAAAATATTTAAATATCCAAATCATTTTTTTAAATTTTTGAAAAATTCTTGTTTATGATATAGCTCGTATTTGATATATAATGGATTTTTATTTTTTGAAATTTTAGGAGAAAAATAGTGAAGTGCCCTTTTTGTAATTTTGAAGAATCAAAAGTTGCAGATTCTAGAGAGTCGATGGATGGTCAAGCGATAAAAAGAAGGAGACAGTGTTTAAAATGCAATCAAAGATTTACGACATTTGAGACGATTGATTTGACGGTTCAGGTGCTGAAAAGAGATGAGACGTATGAAGATTTCAAGCAAGAAAAATTATTTGGCGGAATTATGGCAGCTTGTAGGCATACAAGAGTGTCACATGACAAAGTAAAATCCTTGGCATATCATATAACGGCAGATCTAACAGCAAGGCAGCTTAGAGAGATTACAACGAGAGAATTAGGCGCTATTGTAATGAAACATTTGCAAGAAATAGATACAGTTGCATATATTCGTTTTGCTTGTGTTTATAAAAGATTTAAAGATATCAAAGAAATTTTAGATGCAATAGATTCCATAAAGCACAAAGATGGGAGCTATTGTTTAACAGGAAAAAACAATTTTAACAGTGAGGATGCAGATTATGCCTCTACAAGAGAATGAAATAGAAAAATATAAAGAGAAATTATTAGAACTTAGAGTAAAAATTACAGGAGCTATTAATGGAGCAAAAGAAGAAGTTAAAGAGCTCGATGAGACCAAAGGTTATTCTCAACATCAAGCAGATGAGGGGACTGATGATTTTGGAAAAACCATTAATATGGAAGTGTCAAATAAAGAGTATCTAATTTTAAAACAGATCGATAGAGCATTAGAAAAGATTGATGAAGGTACATACGGCATTTGTGATATTACTAAAAAAGAGATACCAAAAGCGAGACTCCAAGCAATTCCTTATGCGACTATGACAATAGAAGCGCAGGAAAAAACGGAAAAAGGTCTTTTATAAATTGTGAAAAGATACCTAAAATTACTATTTATTTTTTTGGTTTTAATCGCTTTAGATATAATTTCAAAAAATTTAGTATATCAAAATATTACTAAAATGAGTTGGATGCATCCATTTTATCCATATGGTGGCATTGGCATTTTTAAAGACTTTTTGGGAATTAGCTTTTCAATAAATCATGTAGAAAATGTCGGTGCTGCTTGGGGCCTTTTTTCAAAATATCCAGCCCTATTATTTTCAATAAGAATTGTTATTGTAATAGGCCTTATTACATATCTTATATTTTTTAATAAGGATGTAAGAAAAGATGTTCCCTTGATATTAATAATTACTGGAGCTTTTGGAAATATTTTAGATTTTATATTTTATAAAAAAGTAATAGATATGTTTCATTTTAATTTTTGGGGGTTTTCATATCCTATATTTAATCTAGCAGATGTTATGATAACTCTTGGAATAATTTGGCTATTTTTTACCTTTTTAAAACGTTCAAAAAGACAAAACTCATGAAAATTGAAATTCTTTGCGTTGGAAATGAGCTTTTATCTGGAAAAACCTTAAACACAAATGCTCATTATATATCTGCATCTTTATTAAAAAAAGGATATGAAACCAATTATATAAGCACAGTGTCGGATGATCAAAAAGAGCTACTGATAGGAATAAAAACAGCTATTAAAAGATCTGATGTTTTAATAATAACAGGAGGTCTTGGTCCGACTCTCGATGATAATACCAAAAAGATTGTATGTGATTTTTTAAAGATTGATCTCAAATATCGAGATGATATCGCGAAAGATATTGAAAAAAGATTTGGGCAGATAGCATCGATAGAAGAGCAAGCAACAGTTCCTAAAAGTGGTTATATTTTTCAAAATGAAGTTGGAACAGCACCTGGTTTTGCTTTTATACATGCTTCAAAAGCGATTATTTTACTGCCAGGAGTTCCAAAAGAGCTAGAAGATATGTTTGAAAAACATGCTATGATATTTATTCAAAAGCATTTTCCAATAGAAGAAAAAGTTTATCAAGAGATTATAAATATAACTCTTTTAGAAGAGCTTAAAGTAGACGCGATTTTAAGAGCGTGTCAACTTCCTAAAAATGTGATTTTAGGAATTTATCCATCCCATGGAATTGTGCAAATCACTATAACTACAAAAGAAAAAGACAGATCTGATGCTGTAAAAACAATTAATTTTGTAAAAAATCAAATCGAAAAGGAGCTTGAAGATTATATATTTATTGCAAAAGATGGCAAAATTGAAACAGCTATTCATAATATTTTAGATAAAAGAGATGAAACAATTGCTTTTGCAGAATCTTGCACAGGTGGAGAGCTCTCTTCTAGAATCACAAAAATACCAGGTTCATCTAAATACTTTTTAGGATCGTTCATTACATACTCAAATAAGCTAAAAAAAGATATTTTAAAGGTATCTGATAAGACTTTAAAAGAAAAAGGCGCTGTAAGTATTCAAACGGTAAAAGAGATGATAAAAGGAGTCTTTGATATAACCGATGCGACATATGCTATTGCAATCTCTGGAATAGCAGGACCAACAGGTGGAAGCCAAGAAAAACCAGTTGGTACAATATGTTTAGCGATAGCTAAAAGATCAGAGGATATCGATGCTGGAATTTTGCATCTGCCTTTTACTAGATCTTTAATTATTAAAGCTGCTACAAATATTGCTTTTGGAGCTCTTTTTAGAAGAATTGCTCATAATCTAGAGTATTTTGAGAAATGAAAAATTATTCATTAATAGATTCGGGAAATTTAAAAAAGTTAGAAAAGTTTGGTCCATATTTAATATCTAGGCCATGTGCAGCAGCTATTTGGAGGCCTAAGCTCGATATTAAGATTTGGGAAGAAGCTGACATTGTTTTTATAAGAGATACTAAAAACAAATGGGTATTTAAAGATAAAAAAAGATTAGATAGTTGGTTAGTAGAGATAGAAGATGTAAAGCTTAAATTAAAGCTTACAGATTTTGGTCACATTGGTTTTTTTCAAGAACATGTTTTTTTAGCTAATAAATTATCAAAAATAATCGGATCTAAGATATTTAAAGATCAAAATAAAAAACCAAATATCTTAAATCTTTTTGCATATACAGGACTTATGAGTCTATTTGCTTTAAAAAATGGAGCAAAAGTGTGTCATGTAGATAGTTCAAAACCATCGATTTTATGGGCAAAAGAAAATGCAAAGCTCAATAATTTTCAAAATTTAGAGATTAGATACATTTTGGATGACGCTTTAAAATTTGTAAAAAGAGAGGTTAAAAGAGGCTCCAAATATGATGGAATCATTTTAGATCCTCCTAGTTTTGGAAGAGGAGCTAAAGGAGAAGTTTTTAAAATAGAGACAGATTTATATCTATTATTAGATCTTTTAAAAAAACTTCTAGCTAATAAATATTCTTTTATTATTTTCTCTACTCATAGCCCAGGATTTAGTAAAATTTCAATAAAAAATTTATTTACCGATATTTTTGAAAAAAATAAAAATTTAGAGATTGATGAGCTTTGTTTAAAAGCTGAAAAGAGTTATGATTTGCCCTCCGGATATTATGCAATATGGCAAAATGATGATAAAAAATTTTGAGATAACATCTTTAAAAAACGAAAAAATAAAAAAAATCATTAAATTAAAAAATAAGAATAAAAGAGATAAATATTCTTTATTTTTAATTGAAGGCTATAGAGAGCTTTTAAGAGCATATAAATCAAATGTTAAAATAGATTCTTTATATGTTTGTGAATCTTTATTTTTAAAAGATAATGAAAATGCTCTTATTGAAAAAATAAACAATCAAAAAACTCCTATATATAATTGTTTAGAAAATGTTTTTCGAAAAATCTCTTATAGAGATAGGCCAGATGGGCTTTTAGCTATTGCTAAACAGTTCAAACAAGATTTAAAAAATTTAGAAAAAATTATTGATAGTAAAAAAGATCCATTAATCATTATATGCGAAGCTATTGAAAAACCTGGTAATTTAGGTACAATTTTAAGAACAGCCGATGCTACAAAAGTAGATGCTGTAATAGTTGTAGATCCTTTAACCGATATTTTTAATCCAAATGTGGTAAGAGCCTCTATTGGCGCGCTATTTTCTGTTCCTATATTTGTAAGTGAGAGTGAAAAAATCATCTCGTTTTTAAAAAAGAAAAACATAAATATTTTAAGTGCAACACCAAAAGCTAAAATCAACTATAGCGATGTGAATTTAAAAAAGGGGGTTGCTATAGCTTTTGGAACAGAGCAATTAGGCCTCACAGATATTTGGTTTAAAAATTCTAGCTTAGTAAAAATCCCAATGTTTGGAGATATGGATTCTTTAAATGTTGCGCAGTCAACAACAATTTTATTATATGAAGCAATCAGACAAAGAAAACTTAGTTGATATCTTATATGAAGACAATCATATATTAGTTTTAATAAAAGATTCTAATATAAGTACTCAACCAACAGAGATTACTCCATATAGTCTTCAAAATTTAGCTAAAGATTTTATAAAAGAAAAATATAATAAAAAGGGCGATGTATTTTTGCATCCTATACATAGATTAGATAAAAAAGTTTGTGGCATTGTTCTTTTTGCTAAAACTTCTAAAGCATTGAAAAGATTAAATGAACAAATGAGAGAAAAAAAAATAATTAGAAAATATATAGCTGAAGTAGAAGGTAAATTTTTAAAAAAACAAGCTGAGCTTAAAGATTATATAGCTCATCTATCACACAGAGCTAAAATAGTTAAAAAAGATCAAAAAGGTTCTAAACTAGCTCATTTAGCTTATAAAGTTATTAAAGAGAGAAAAGATTCATCTATTTTGCAAATAGAGCTATTCACTGGTAGATATCATCAAATAAGAGCGCAATTTTCAAATATATCGCATCCAATCTTAGGCGATACAAAGTATGGCTCTAAAAAAAAAATAGATAAAATTCATCTCTGCTCTTATTTTTTAGATTTTTTACACCCTGTTACAAAAAAGAGAATGAAATTTGAGATTAAACCATTTTTTTTGAAGAAATCTCAAATATCTATATACTAGTAATTTTCTGCTTTTTTATGTCTTTTGTCAGTTCTATAATCTTTCATATGCTTTTTATACTTTTTAAACATCGCATGCTTTTGACCCATTGGCGTTTCATAATATCCTTGAACCCAATATTTTGTGCCGTAATAAGAAGAACAAAGCATTGTTATCAATGCTACTACTATTACAAAATATGCAATAACTTTACCAAAAGCAAACTGAACTTTATGTGCTTTTAAAAAATATAAAAGTGTTCCTCCTAAAACTAAAGCAATTAACTCAATTGCAAAAGCTATATCTACCAAAAATACCATTTTGTATCTCCCAAATAACTATTAATTAAAAAGTTGGACTATTTTTCTAGCCCTTATTTATTTTAATAAAGTCTTTTAATTTTTTTATCCACTACTTTGTGGAGATAGCTCTTTATTAAAAAAAAATAGAAATTTACTTTAAATAGGTATAATACCTAATAAATAGGCATGAATCACTTTAACAGTACCTATATTAGGTGGTAAATTTTAAACCTATGGAAGTTATATGAAAAAGAGCTTTGTTATAATTTATGTTTTCATGTTTTCTTTTTTGAATCTTTTTGCAAATACTACTACAAATAAACAATCTAAAGAGTATTACCTAGCTAAAGATTATTCGTATCTTCTTGAGATAGATGATTTCGATAAAAGTTTGATGCAAATGCATATCACGTTGTATGAAGGCTATGTAAAAAATGTAAATATGCTTTTAAATCAATTAAATAATCTAGATAGTAGCTCAAATATATCAAAAGCTCTAAAGAAAAGTTTTGCATTTGAATTAGATGGCTTAAAACTTCATGAGCTTTATTTTGATAATTTGAAAAATGATATAAAAATAGATAAAAAGTCAAAATTTTTTCAAAAGATAGAAAAAGAGTTTAAAAATTTTCAAGCTTGGGTAGATGATTTTACCAATACAGGTTTAACAAGAGGTATTGGATGGGTCATATTATATTATGATGTTAAAGAAGATAAAATGTTCAATGCTTGGATCGATGAACATCAAATAGGGCATTTAGTTGGCTTAGATCGAATTTTGGTTATGGATGTATGGGAGCATGCGTATCTTACTCAATTTGGTTTAAATCGCAAAAAATATATCGATACTTTTTTCAACAATATAAATTGGCAAGAGGTATCTAAAAGATTTGAAAAAGTTTTAAAAAATTAAATAGATCTATCTTTGTTTTATAAGTATTTCAAGGATTTGAAAAGCATTTAAACTAGCTCCTTTTAAAATTTGATCAGAACAGACCCACATATCTATAGCTTTTGGGTTTGATAAATCTTGTCTTATTCTAGATACGAAAACTTCATTTTGATTTGTAACTATTTGTGGAGTTGCAAAGCTATTGTTTTCAAAATCTTCAAAAATTTTTATATTTTTATTAGCTTTTAAAATTTTATAAATCTCATCTATTAAAAACTTTTTTTCAAACTCCACATTTAAAGATAATGAATGCGCTCTAATAGTTGGTACTCTTACGCAAGTAGCTGTTATTTTAATTGAATCATCATTTAGGATTTTATGAGTCTCGAAGATCATTTTCATTTCTTCTTCAGAATATTTTTGAGCATTGATTTCACTTTCATGTAAAAATAGATTGAAGCCGTATAAATTTTTAGCATTTGGGTTTTTTATTGTATTTTTTGTGTCATTAAATAGTTTATCAATAAGCTTTTTACCACCACCAGATGCTGCTTGATATGTAGATGCAACGATTCTTTTAATTTTAAATTTTTTATGCAGATCAAAAAGTGCTATTAACATGATCGTAGTTGTACAATTTGGTGATGAAATAATCCTATTTTTAGGATTTTTTAAAAGATGAGCATTAATTTCTGGGATAACTAAGGGGATATGTTTTTTTTGTCGAAATGCAGAGCTTAGATCTATTATGTGGATCTTTTTATTTTCCAATTTTGGTAAAAATTCATTAGAAATTTTCGAACCAGCTGCAAAAATAGCAAAATCTACATTTTTTAAATTTTCAAGATTTAAAGCTTTTACAAAATAGTTTTTTTTTCGAAATACTATTTTTTTATTTATAGATTTTTCAGATGCAAAAAGCAGAAGATTATTAATTTTTAAATTGGATTTATCTAAAAGTTTTAAAAACTCACATCCTACAATTCCAGTGGCGCCTACTACGGCAATGTTATATGACATATGGAAATCAATTGTTATTTTGGTTAAGCTAAATTGATTTTACAAAAAAATGAAATTTAAAAAGAGGGAAATTTTCAAATGAAAAAAGATATAAATTTAGCAGTAGAGAGTGCAATTCAAGCTGTAAATTTTTTAAAACAAGAAAAATCCATAACCTTTATTGAATCAGCAGCTTTGATGATTGCAAACTCTTTTAAGAATGGAAACAAAATTGTTATTGCAGGAAATGGGGGGTCTTTATGTGATGCTATGCATTTTGCTGAAGAGCTAACAGGGTATTTTAGAGAAAAAAGAAAAGCTCTTCCTGCTATTGCTCTCTCTGAGCCTGGCCATATGAGTTGTGTATCAAATGATAAAGGTTTTGATTTTGTCTTTTCAAGAGCAGCTGAGGCATATTTAAAACCAGATGATATTTTTATTTCTCTTACTACTTCAGGAAATTCCAAAAATTTGTTAAATGCAATTAATGTAGCTCAAGAAAAAAAAGCTAAAACGATAACTTTTTTAGGTAAAACTGGAGGTTTTATTAAGGGACTTTCAGATTTGGAAATAATAATTGAAGGCTTTAAAACCTCCGATAGAATTCAAGAAGCGCATATGGCAATGATCCATATCATTATTGAAATGGTTGAAAAACTTTTGTTTTCACCAATAGCTCTACTTAAAAAATTACAAAATAAAGCATTAAAATTGTCTGAATAACCTTTTTCAATTAAAGTTATGTTAAAGCAAAAACTATTTATATATATAAAAGATGTTATTGATAAAAAAAGACGAAATATTTTTTTATCAGCTTTATTAACTTTTTTATCTCTTTTTTTTAGATTTTTAAGTTTTTTTAGAAATGCTCTATATGATTTGAAAATTCTCAAAGCTACAAAAGTGAAATCAAAGGTGATTTCAATTGGTAATATAGTAGCAGGGGGAGCAGGAAAGACTCCATTTACAATCTTTTTAGCAAAAAAATTAATTTCGAAATATAAAGTAGGGATAATTTCAAGAGGATATAAATCTAAAGCTGAAAATAAAAATATAGTCATTGATCAAAATACAAAATTTTTAGCTAAAGATATTTCAGATGAGGCTTTAGTTTTAAAAAATCATATCAATGACGCTCTTTTTTTTATCGGTAAAGATAAATTGAAATCTTGCTCAAAAGCTACTCAAATGAAATGTGATGTCTCTATAATTGATGATGGATTTCAATATAGGAAATTAAAAAAAGATATTGAGATTGTCATAATTAATGCAAAAGATCCTTTTGGGAAAAATAGTTTTCTTCCAAAAGGTTATTTAAGAGAACATCCCAAAAACTTAAAAAGAGCTGATTTTATTGTAATAAACAATGCAAATGGCAAAATAAACCATTTAGAAAATCAAATAAAACAATATTCAAGCGCTCCTATTGCTTATACAAAGCCATATGTAAAAAGAGTGTTAGATACTTCAAAAAAAGAGATTAAAATTAGAAAAAAGTCAAAAATAGCCGCATTTTGTGCTATCGCAAATCCCGATATTTTTTTTGAGAATCTAAAAGATTTAGGCTTTGAGATAGTAAATACAATATATCTTTTAGACCATGAAACTGTTCATTTGAAAAGTTTTAAAACATTTATTGAATCATCTATAGCGAAAGGGGCTAAATATATACTCACTACTGAAAAAGATATTGTTAAATTTCCGAATGTTATTAGCTCAGATATTCCTATTCTCTACCTAGAGATAGATTTGAAAATCACTCATAATCATGAGCATCTGAGCCGTTTGGTTGAAAAAATATAACTAAATGGTTTATATTTATGGGAATTTTAAAAATAATTTAAAAAATAATTTATGAAAAGTTGGGTTAAAATTTTAATAGGTCTTTTTATTGGTGTTTTCGTTGGGCTTGTCATGCGCGAAAATGCCAAGATTTTTCAGGTCTTTGGTGATATTTTTATAAGACTTTTGACTATGCTGGTGATACTAATTATATTTTCATCAATAGTTGTTGGTATTTGTCATATTCAAAGTCCTAAAAAGCTTGGTAGAATTGGATTTAGAACAATCGGTTTTTACGTTATTACTACATTAATAGCGATCTCTATTGGACTTATCTTAGCTCATTTTATTAAACCAGGACAAGGTCTTGAAAAGATAAGAATTGATGTGAAACCAACTAATGCTCTTACTTTAAAAGATCTTTTAATGGCACTCATTCCATCGAATCCTTTCAAAGCATTTGCTGATGGAAATGTTTTGCAAGTTATCATTTTTTCGATTTTGTTTGGGGTTGCGATACTTTATTCTAAAGAGAAGGGCAAGCCGATTTTACATCTATTAGAATCTGTTGCTAGTGTTATGCATAAGCTTACCCATTTTGTAATGATGTTAGCTCCCTATGGTGTTTTTGCTCTTATGGCAGCAACTATTGGAAAAATTGGTATGTCGGCTTTATTTCCTTTATTTAAATTTTTACTTTGTAACTATATAGCCTGTTTTATCCAGCTTTTTGTTGTTTTTTCTTTAGCCCTGCGATATCTCGCCAAAGTAAAAATAGGGCCATTTTATAAAGGCATGAAAGATGCAATAGTTGTAGCTTTTACTACATCTAGCAGCTCTGCCACACTGCCTGTTTCTTTAGAATGTACCCAAAAACATTTAGGTATATCGGAAGATATTTCAGGTTTTGTTTTATCTTTAGGCTCTACCATGAATATGAACGGCGGAGCTATAGGACAATCTATCTCAGCAGTATTTATCGCTCAAGCATATGGTATTCCAATAGGACCTGTGCAAATTATTGTTTTGATATTAGTATCTCTTTTTTCTGCAATAGGAGCACCGGGAGTTCCTGGAACTGGTCTCGTTATGCTATCTTTAGTTTTAAATGTAATGGGACTTCCTCTAGAGGGGATCTCATTAGTAATTGGTGTTGATAGATTAAGAGAGATGATGTCTTCTGTTGTAAATGTTTTAGGCGATGCAGTAGCTGCTGTTTTTGTGGCTAAAAAAGAAAAAGCAATCAATGAAAAAACTTATCATAAAGCTACTTGGTTGGATTCAAATATTTAACAAAAGTTAAAATATGGCAAATAATTTTGAGATAAAGCTTCCTAAACTCGGAGAGAGTATAGTTTCAGCTACAGTTGTAAAAATTTATAAAAAAGAAGGGGATTTTCTTGCAAAAGATGAGAGTTTAATGGAGGTTGCAACTGATAAAGTAAATTCTGAAATACCATCTCCATATGAGGGCATTGTAAAAAAAATAACTGTTAAAGAAAATGAAACTGTTCAAGTAGGCGATGTAATTGCAATTGTTGAATCTCAAAGCTCAAGAAAAGAAAAACCTATAGCTAAAGAAGAAAAAATAAAATCTGATGATGATGAAAAAAGCGATAAAAAAAGTTTTTTTTCACCTGCAGTTGTGAGATTTGCAAAAGAAAACAGTGTAAGTTTTGAAGATTTAGAAAGTATTCAAGGTACAGGTGAGGGGAAAAGGGTTACAAAAAAAGATATTGAAAGTTTTGTAAAAGCTCAAAAAGAGCAGACAGGGAATGCAAATGTAGTTGAGCTATCTCCTATTAGAAAAGCAATAGCTGCTAATATGACAAAAGCCTTAAAAGTTCCCCATGCATATATCGTTGATGAAATCGATATCACAAATCTTATGAATTTGATATCAGAAAAAAAATCTTCCTTTTTAGAGAAATACTCATCAAAGCTTACTATTACCTCTTTTTTAGCTAAAGCTATAGCTTTAGCTACTCAAAAATTTCCTTTAGCAAATGCATCATACAAAGATGAGAAGATAGTTTTAAAAGAAGATATAAATTTAGGCTTAGCTGTAAACGTAAATGATAATGTTTTAGTTCCTGTTATTCAAAATGTTAAAAATTTGAGTTTTGTAGATATTACAAAAAACATTCATCTTTTAGCAAAAAAAGCAAAAAAAAATGATTTAGATATTGAAGATTCTCGAAATGGTACAATAACCTTAACAAATTTTGGAATGACAAATATCGCTATGGGGTTTCCAATCATACTCTATCCTCAAGCTTGTATAATTGGCGCTGGAGCGATTAAAAAAAAACCAGCGGCTGTTGATGGTAAAATTCAGATAAGAGACCTTCTGCAGCTATCTTTGGGCTTTGATCATAGAGTTTTCGACGGTATTTATGCTTGCAACTTTTTAAATGAAATTAAAAAATATTTAGAACATGACTTTGATAAAACTTTTTGAAAAGCAAAAAAAATATCTAGATTTTTTTTTCGATAATTTAGATATCGAAAAAGCAAATCAGATTTTTGATTTTTTATCTACTTGTCAAAATAACATCATTTTTACAGGAATTGGAAAAAGTGCAATCATTGCCAAAAAAATAGCTCAAACAATGCTATCTACTGGTACAAAAGCTATGTTTGTATCTGCAGTAGATGCTCTGCATGGTGATATCGCAATAATTTCAAAAAAAGATATTTTTGTAGTTTTTTCAAAAAGTGGAGAGACTAAAGAGCTTATAGATCTTATTTTTTATGTTAAAAAAAGAGGTGCTAAGGTTATCGCTATTGTCTCAAATGATAAATCAAAGCTAGCTAAAATATCTGATTATTATATAAATCTTCCTCTTGAAAAAGAGCTTTGCCCTTATAATTTAGCGCCGACAACATCTACAACAATTCAGCTAATTTTTGGAGATATTTTAACTGTAGCTTTAATGCAAAAAAACAACTTTTCCATAAATGAATATGCTTTAAATCATCCATCAGGAGCAATAGGTCTTCAAATAAATTTAAAAGTTGAAGATTTGATGTTAAAAGATGATTATTTGCCTATTTGCTATGAAAATGATCTTATAAAAGATGTGTTGCATATTTTATCTTTAAAAAAATGTGGCTGTCTTTTAATAGTTGATAAATCAGATAAATTAAAAGGTATTTTTACAGATGGAGATCTTCGAAGGCTTTTAAATAATCAAAATCTAGATTTTTTTAATAAAAAAATGAAAGATATTATGACGGATTCTTTTATTTTTATTGAAAAACACTCTCTTGCTATCGATGCTATGAAAAAAATGGAAGAAAAAAAACAAATTACAACTGTTCCTGTTTTAGAAAATGACAAACTAATAGGACTTATTCGTATGCATGACATTATTCAAACAGGTCTAAAATCTCTTTTGTTCTGATAATCTCCCATTTTCTGTTGTAAAATATACAAAAAAAACTCAAAATATAAACAAAACCTATAGAAAAGATATGGATATAGCTCAGTATTTAATAACATTGATTTTTATTGTTGGTTATTTAGCGATTATCTTTGAGTACTACATCAAAGTTAATAAAACAGCTTCTGCTCTTTTAATGGCTGTATTAACTTGGGTATTTTTGTTTGTCCATCAAGGTACACTTGTATCTGTTTTTAGAATGACAGTACAAGATCATATTGCCGATGCTTCGCAAATTATCTTCTTTTTAATAGGCGCTATGGCTTTAGTAGAGCTGATCGATTCTCATAACGGCTTTAAAATGCTAACCAAATTTATTGCTGTAAAATCAAAAAGAAAGCTTTTATGGATAATTGCAATTATATCATTTTTACTATCTGCTATACTCGACAATTTAACAACTACCATTGTTATGATCTCAATTCTTAGAAAACTTCTGCCTGAGCCCAAAGATAGAAGACTACTCGGTGCTACAGTCGTTGTAGCTGCCAATGCAGGTGGTGCTTGGACTCCCATCGGTGATGTGACAACAACCATGCTTTGGATAAAAGGCAATGTTACAGCTCTCCCTGTTATGAAAGCTCTTTTTTTACCCAGTGTGTTTTCTCTTTTGGTTACTCTTGTTTTGTTAGGATTAAAACTAAATGGGAACTTTTCTATTAATAGAAGAAAATTAGAAAATTCTAAAATAGAGCCTGGCGCTAAAATTGTGTTAACACTCGGTATTTTAGCTTTAGTTTTTGTCCCCTTTTTTCGTTATCTTACTAACTTGCCACCGTTCATGGGTATGTTTATAAGCTTAGCTATTCTATGGATTATTACAGATGTTATGCATCATAAATATGAAAGTAGACATCATTTAAGAGTTCCTTTTATTTTAGCTAAGATAGATATCTCAGGAGTTTTATTTTTCTTAGGTATACTTTTAGCTATAAATTCTTTAGAAATGACTGGCATACTAAAAAAATTAGCTATGTTTTTAGACGTTCACGTAGGTAATTTAGCCGTTGTTGCTACCATCATAGGGTTTTTATCATCTATCGTCGATAATGTTCCTTTAGTGGCCGCTTCTATGGGTATGTATGATTTAGCAACTTATCCTCCAGATTCTGCTCTTTGGCAAATGATAGCTTATGCTGCTGGAACAGGAGGAAGCATCCTTTTAATAGGATCAGCAGCCGGCGTTGCCCTAATGGGACTCGAAAAAGTAGATTTTATTTGGTATATGAAAAAAATTAGTATCGTTGCTTTAACTGGCTATCTAGCTGGCATGGCGCTTTATCTAATTTTAAATGCTATTTACATATAGAAAAAACAATTATTATGTAATCTATTGTTAAACTCTAATAATTATTTCTATGCCTTTTTTTTCTAGTTCTTTTAAAACAGTTGGTCTATGGGTGAAATTATTGCAGTAGATGTGTAACTTTTGTAATCTGGGTAAATCTTTTAGTGTATCTGGCAAAGATTGTAACATATTTTTTCCTAACGAAAGAGCTATTAAATCTTTTAAAAGAGCTACTTCATTAGGAATAGAGTTTAACTTATTATCAAATAAATCCAATATTTTTAGTTTTTTTAGTTTTGAAATTGTTATGGGAATTTTTTCTAATTTGTTTTGCTTCAATTGTAATATCTTGAGATTTTTCAAATTGCCAAGGTTTTCAGGTAGAAAAGTCAAGGCATTATTGGAAATGTTTAACTTTTTAATAGTGGTTATCTTACATATAGCAGGTGACAAATATTTTATCTTTTTATTAGAAAGATCAAGTTTATGCAAAATGATTTTATCTTTATTAACTTCTATCCATTCATTAAATTTTTTAATTATTAGAGTTTTATCTTCTATATCTTTTAATTCATCAAAATTTGGATATGAAAGATCATCTACTGGCATTGCTTGATTTTGAATCTCTTGCCATAGTATTTCTATCCCATGAGCTTCGATATTAATTCGATCTGTCTCTTTTTTGAGTTCTTTGATTTTTTGAACTTCAAATAAACTGTCTAAGCCTTCTCGATTTTTTAAACCAAATACATGAAGGATTTTATAAAAAACTGAATTTCTTTTTCTTGCAGAATTTCTAGGTTTAATAATTTGAAACACTTGCGCAAGGGTATAAACTAATTTAATTTCTTTTCTAAATGTATCAAAATTAGTACCCTTTAAACCAATTATTGAAGCGATATGTTTTTTCCAAAATATTGAATCTCGAGTTAATCTTAGCCATTCATTTGATACCAATCCCACTTGAAGTAACTGTTTAATATTATTAACTATATGTGATAGGATTTTCATTTTTAATTCATCTGGTAATGAATCAAAATGATTTGTTTTGGTAAATGTTTCTAATGAAGATCTTCTTCTAACCAATCTAAATGTCATATCTATTGCTAGTACAAATTATTTTAAAAAGTGTTATTTTGCTATAACAATAAATTTATTTAAATAAAATTATTTAAAAAAAATCAAACAATAAAAAAGGCCTTGATTTCTCAAGGCCTATAAAAGATTTATAATTTAAATATTGATTAATTAAAAATCTAAATGTAATCCGAATATAAATCCATTGAAAGATAGATCTCCTCTAGATACTGTATCATTAGCTACAGGATCTGGATCAAAAAATCTTCTAGATTGGTTTTGATCCCACCAATGATGAAATTCATAACCAATTTTTAAAGATGCTAGATATTGATTTTTGTGAAAAAATCTACTCCAAGCAATTCCCATTCCTATTTCAGCATTTGGTTGAACTGTGTAAAAGCTGTCTTCTGTTTTGTACTCTAAAGTAGTATTGATAGCCTCTGGTAGTATTGATAGCCTCTGATTGTTGAGATATATCAAATTTACCGAAAAGCAGAGAAAAAGCAGCTTTTCCCCAAATTAAGAATCCAGAGCCAATTATGAACTGCGCTTCATAATATCCTCTAAGACCTGCTCCCCAATAATCATTTTTAAGCCAAACATCTCTTTCGATTTGATTTTCAAAGTATCTGATAAGATAATCTTGATCTATCCAACCTGCTCTGATACCGAACATTGGATTAGATGTAAAATATCTAGATACATGATATGGTTTTCCAATCATGATGTCCATTGTATTATAATCACCACTCCATTTAGCTGAAGTCTGTGCAATTTGCCCAAGAGTACCAGATGGTGGCAACCAAAGTGCTCTTAAATTTCCCAATCCACCATTGTTAACATCAATAGTTGATTTGATTCTAATGTATGTCCAATCTATTGAGATATTCCAAAAATCATTCATGGTATTAAAACCAAAACCTGCTCTAAAACCAGGTCTCCAATCCCACTCATCAGAATCTCTTGAAAAACCTTTAATTTTTCCTGGATGCAGAGGAAATATTAATCCTCCATCGCTTGTATCATCGTTATCAAGGCCAAACTCTAAACCTTCTTCAGATCCTTTCATCCATAGAAATTCTCCATGAACATAAAAGTCTCTAGGACAAGCAAGTCCTACATCTTTTGGATAAGAAAATGCGAAAGGACCAGGAGCTGGTTCATCGCAGCAAACATCTTTTGGTGCACAAGGATCTGGTGGAATTGCAAATGCTGCACTTGTAAAAAGTACAGAAGCAACTATCAAAAGAGCCTTGTTTAGAAGATTGTTTTTTTTCATTTAAATATCCTTAGTTT
>JAAKFX010000021.1 GCA_011064865.1 Candidatus Anoxychlamydiales bacterium | reverse complement strand
ATAGTTACTATAGAACTCAGTGATAAAGAGAGGAAAAATGGGCTTCTGAAACAAATATGTAAAGAGAAAGAGAGAGCAGAAGAGGCGGTCCATTTTAATGACGATAATCAGCTATTTTACTGTGGTGCGGGTAGGACCAGTTTTGCCATAGACCCTTACGGTTTTTTTAAGCTATGTGGTTCTTTGTCTCATCCTGACTGTGTATATGATTTAAGGAAGGGTAGCCTCAGAGAAGCCTGGGATAGATTTGTTCCTCAAGTTCGAGAGATAAGGACAGAGGATGAGAAATGTAGGAAGAAGTGTCTTGGCTGTCCTCTGATAAACCTCTGTATGTGGTGTCCTGCTGCTTCCTATCTGGAATGCGGAAAGCTTGACGGATGGGTTGAGGATTTCTGCCAGCTTGCTCATGCCCGAGCCGAGGCTCTGGGAACTGTTTAGTGAAATACGTTACTTCCTGTCATCGCGAGGCGAAGCCGAAGCAATCCCAAAGCAAATTCGTGAGATTGCCACGCCTGCCTTTGGCAGGCTCGTACTGACGTGGTTGAATGAATAGTCACGACTTAGTTTCATGAAGAGGTGCGAAAAAGATGGAAAAAGAAAAGAAGAAGTGGGAAACTCCCAAGCTTATCTGTCTTTATCGGGGAAGACCTGAGGAGGCAGTGCTCCAAGCATGTAAGACAGCTAGCACAGGTCCACACACGGGTGGTCAATTCTGTACTCATAAGACACAATGCCCCACTATCGTTCTCACTTGATTTTAGCCTTTGGGCACTGTGGAAATTTGACTTTTGGTTGCGCAGTAACGTCGCATGGGAGACCAACCGGGTGGCGGTAACGCTTACAGGCGAAATTTACTAGAAATCTCGGAAAGAAGAATATGCTAAATGGGTTATATAGAGAAAATTAACCTAGACCGGTTTCCTCTGTGGGAGAAGGCAAAAAAGAAAGGACTGCTTTCGCATGTGAGTATGGAGCTTACGGAGAGGTGTAACAATAACTGCATTCACTGCTACATTAACCTTCCTACCAATAATGAGAAGGCCCAGAAAAAAGAGATAACCCTTGAGGAGATAAAAGAGATAGCGGATGAGGCGGTCAAAGTGGGTTGTCTCTCCTGGCATCTTACCGGAGGAGAACCCTTGCTGTGCGAGGATTTTTCCGATATTTATCTTTACCTCAAAAGAAAAGGAATAAGAGTTATTCTTTCTACTAACGCTACCTTAATCAACTCTGAGATTATCAGCCTTTTCAAGAAATATCCTTTAGAGAATCTTGAAGTCACTATATATGGCCTGAGCCAAAAAACTTATGAAGCGATAACCCGGAATCCCGGTTCATTTGATGCTTTTAGACAAGGAATAAATCTCCTTAGGGATAATCATATTCCATTTACTCTTAAGGCTGCGGTTTTGGCACAAAACTTTCATGAAATAGAAAAGATGAGAGATTTTAGCCAGTCTTTCACGGGCGAACATTTGGGAATTGTTATTCAATTGAATCTGAGGTCAAGGTTTAACGGTGGAAGCAAAAAGGACCTCATAAGTCTTTGACAAAATCTAAAAAACGAACAAATGGAAGAAATAATTTAGGCCGTATTACTTGCAGACATAGAGGTGGTGGCCATAAAAGAAAACTTAGACAAATAGATTTTAGAAGAGAAAAGATTGATGTGAATGCAAAGGTTGCTTCAATTGAGTACGATCCAAATAGAACTGCACATATTGCTCTTTTACATTATGTAGATGGTGTAAAAAGATATATATTAGCTCCTCAAGGAATAAAAGTTGGTGATATCGTTGCAACAACAAAAGGCGCTCCATTTAAAGTGGGTAATTGCATGAAATTGAAATATATGCCACTCGGTTCTTTTGTCCATAATATTGAAATAAAGCCTGATAGAGGGGCTGTTTTAGTTAGATCGGCTGGACTCTCTGCTCAACTTTTAGCTAGATCAGAAGGTTTTGCGACAATAAAAATGCCATCGGGTGAAGTAAGACTTGTAAGAGAGGAATGTTTTGCTACTTTAGGTTCTGTTTCTAATCCGGAGCATAACTTAAGAGTTGATGCGAAAGCTGGTAGAACAAGATGGAGAGGAATTAGACCAACAGTGAGAGGAACAGCGATGAACCCGGTTGATCACCCACACGGAGGTGGTGAAGGTAAGAGTAAAGGTAATCATCCTCAATCTCCTTGGGCAGGCTATGCTAAAGGATTTCGTACTAGAGCTAAGAAGAAGACAAATAAAATGATTATTAAATCAAGACGCAAAAAATAGGGAAAAAACATGGCTAGATCTTTAAAAAAAGGACCTTTTGTAGATCATTTCTTAATGAAAAAAGTTGAGAGAGTGATAGCTGAAAAATCGAAAAAACCTCTAAAGACATATTCGAGAAGATCGATGATCGTACCTGAAATGATAGGTTTAAATTTAGAAGTTCACAATGGTAAAAAATTTATCCCTGTTTTTGTTTCTGAAAACATGGTAGGGCACAGACTTGGAGAATTTTCTCCAACTAGAACATTTAAAGGCCATCCACTTAAAAAAGCTGTAGCTGCTCCAACTTCAGCGGGGAAGGGTAAAGGTAAATAATGCAAAAACAAAAAGCAAAAGCGATTACAAAATACGTAAGAATTAGTCCATATAAAGCGAGAAGATCAGCTGATTTAATTAGAAATATGAGAGTTGAAGATGCTCTGTTGCAACTTAGATATTCTAATTTGAAGGGATCTAGACTTATTAAGAAAACTTTAGATAGTGCTATTGCAAATGCTCTAAACAAATTTGATATTAGACAAGAGCAATTAAAACTTGATGAAATTAGGATAGATGAAGGACCAACTATAAAAAGGTCTAAACCTAGAAACAGAGGCGGGCAAGCTCCCGTAAAAAAAAGAACATCTCATATCACGATAGTTCTCAAAGCCGAAGAGGAGAAATAAATGGGACAAAAAGGATCACCGACAGGTTTTCGTTTAGTTATAAGAAAAAAATGGCTTTCAAATTGGTATGCTAATAAGCAAGAATTTGGCGATCTTTTAGAGGAAGATAGAAAGATTAGAAAGTATTTAGCAAAACAACCAGCATGTGTTGGTTCATCTAAATTTTATATCAAAAGAACCGCTGGAAAAATTGAAGTCACTATTTGTACAGCTCGTCCAGGACTTGTAATAGGTAAAAAAGGGGCTGAAATAGATATTTTAAAAAACGACCTTAAAAAGATTACAGGCAAAGAAGTTTGGATAGAAGTGGAAGAGATAAAAAGACCTGATTTGGATGCGAAACTGGTAGCAGATGGTATTGCGAGACAGATAGAGAGAAGAGTTCCTTTTAGAAGAGCTTTAAAAAAAGCTATTCAAACAACTATGGACGCTGGAGCTACTGGTATTAAAGTTCAGATATCTGGAAGAATTGGTGGAGCTGAAATTGCAAGAACTGAATGGTATAAAGAGGGTAAAATTCCTCTTCATACTTTAAGAGCAGATATCGATTATGGAGTTAAAACAGCAAAGACACCATATGGTGCAATTGGTGTAAAAGTGTGGATTAATAAAGGCGAAGAAGTAATTTAGGAGGCAAACAAATGGCACTAATGCCGAGCAGGACTAAACATAGAAAACAACAAAAAGGAAGCTGTTCACATTTAGCTACAGGTGGCTGTTTTGTAGAATTTGGTGAATTTGGAATGCAATCTTTGGACAGAGGATGGATTATAGCTCAGCAAATCGAAGCGTGTCGTGTAACAATTACTCGTTATTTTAGCAGAAAAGGTAAAGTTTGGATTAGAATTTTTCCAGACAAACCGATTAGTAAAAAACCAGCTGAGACTCGTATGGGAAAAGGAAAAGGATCTCCAAGCATTTGGGTATCTGTTATAAGACCAGGAAGGATCTTATTTGAAGTTGGCAATGTATCTAAAGAAGAAGCTAGAAAAGCTCTGCGTTTAGCTGCAGCTAAGCTTCCGATTAAAACAAGATTTGTAGAGCGGGTAGAAAGGGTATAAATTATGACAAAAATTAGTGAAATAAGAGATCAATCTTTAGAGCAGCTTCAATTTAGAATATCTGAGATTGAAAAAGAGATTTTTGAATTAACAAATGAGCTTAGAATAAATCATAAACTAGAAAAACCTCATCTTTTAAAAAGTTTAAAAAAAGAGAAGGCTCAAATACTAACAATTATAACTGAGAGAGAGAAGGAAAGTAAATCATGAAGCCAAGAAAAAAAGTTTTAGAAGGGATTGTAATGTCTGATAAAATGGATAAAACCCTTGTTGTGAAAGTTGTTAGAAAAACACAGCATCCAAAGTATAAAAAACTAGTTGAAAAATGGAAAAAATATTATGCACATGATGCTGAAAACAGAGCAAAAGAGGGAAACAAGGTCAAAATTATTCAATCAAGACCTCTATCCAAATTAAAAAAATGGAAATTGCTTGAAGTGCTATAAAAAAAAGGATTAAAAAAGATGATTCAAGAAGAGACCGAGCTAGAAGTTGCTGATAATACAGGGGCTAAAAGAGTAAAGTGTTTTAGGATTCTTGGTGGAACAAGAAAACGATATGGGTTTATTGGAGAGATTGTTATTGCATCAGTAAAAGAAGCTGTTCCGAAAGGAACTGTAAAAAAAGGTGAAAAAGTTAGAGCTGTGATAGTGAGAACGAAAAAACACATAAGCAGAAAAGATGGCTCGAAACTAAAATTTTATGATAATAGTTGCGTGATTATAGATGATAAAAACAATCCTCGAGGCACAAGAATATTTGGATCTGTAGCTAGAGAAGTTAGAGAACGTGGATTTATTAAAATATGTTCACTCGCACCAGAGGTTATATAGTTATGAGTAAGTGGATAAAAAAAGATGATCGTGTTGTTGTTATAAGCGGTAATGACAGAGATAAAGCTGGAGTAGTACTTTCGAGACAAAAAGATAAAGTTATCGTGCAAGGTATAAATATAAGAAAAAAACACATGAAAAGAACGCAAAAAACACAAGCGGCACAAATTGTAGAGATGGAAATGCCTATTCATATCTCAAATGTAGCAATGTGTTCATCAGATGATAAACCGATAAAAGTAAAAGTAAAAATACAAAAAGGTGAGAAAAAACTTATCTATTTTGATAATGGAAAAGAAGTAATTTTAAGGCAGCTAAAAAAAATAGAGAAAAAAGTTAAATAGGTTACAAGATGTCAAGATTGAAAAAGAAATATAAAGAAGAAATTGTAAAAACTTTTTTAAAAGATAACGCAAAATTAAATCCTAATGAAGTTCCTGTTTTAAAAAAAATCGTAATAAGCATGGGGCTTAGAGAAAGCGAAAGAGATAAAACAACACTTCAATTGCACACAAAAGAACTTGCGATGATTTCGGGACAAAAACCTATTAGAACAAAAGCAAAAAAAGCTATTTCAAATTTTAAGCTTAGAGAGGGACAAGTAATTGGACTGAAAGTAACGCTTAGAAAAAAGAAAATGTATGATTTTTTAGATAGATTTTGCAACATCGTATGTCCGAGGATTCGTGATTTTAGGGGATTTTCTATAAAAGCAGATGGAAGAGGATCTTACAATCTTGGAATTGATGATCAACAGGTATTTCCGGAGATCAATCTAGACGAGGTAAAAGGGCAACAAGGAATGAATATTGTCTTTGTTACAACAGCTGAAACGGATGCTGATTGTATTAAATTACTTCGTTTGATGGGATTTCCTTTTAAATAATGGAGAATAAAAAGTATGTCATTTAATGACCCGATAGCTGATTTTTTAACAAGGATAAGAAATGCACAAAATGCACAGCGTAAATATGTCGATATTATGCTAAGCAAAATGAAAATAAATATTGCAAACATATTAAAAGAGCATGGATTTATCGAAAATTTTATACAAAATGAAAAAAACCGAAAAATGAGAATTTTTTTGAAATATACATCTAAAAGGAAAGGTATAATAAGACAATTAAAACGAGTTTCGAAACCTGGTAGAAGAATATATAAGCCAGTGGATTCATTGCCTAGAGTTTTAGGTGGAATAGGTATTGCTCTTCTCTCGACCTCAAAAGGGGTTATAGATGATAGAGAGGCTAGAAAATTAAAAGTGGGTGGCGAAGTAATTTGCTACATTTGGTAAAGAGGTAAAAAGTATATGTCAAGATTAGGTAAAATTCCGATTGCTATTCCAAAAGGGACAGAAGCTAAGGTAACAGAGGATATTTTAAATGTTAAAGGTCCTAAAGGAGCTCTAAGTTTAAAGATACAAAAAGGTATTTTAGTTGAAATAAAAGATAGTCAAATTCTAGTAGTTCTTGATGAAAAAATTAAGTTATCTTCAGCTATGCATGGATTATATAGATCATTAATAAATAATATGGTTGAGGGAACAAGTAAAGGATTTAAAAAGGAGCTAACTTTAATAGGAGTTGGTTTTAGAGCGGCTGTAAAAGGAAATAAACTGGATTTGCAAGTAGGTTTTTCTCATCCAACAGATATTGAAATTCCGAAAGATATTCAAGTGAAAATTAATAAATCTGTCGAAATAGTTATTGAAGGAGTTGACAAACAAAAAGTGGGTCAATTTGCTGCATTAGTACGCTCGATAAAGAAACCGGAACCTTACAAAGGTAAAGGGATAAGATATAAAGAAGAATATGTTCGCAAAAAAGCTGGAAAAGCTGGAAAAGCAGGAAAATAAATTAGGATAAAAAGATGCAAAAAAATTTACAAAAACGAAAAGTCACAAGAAAAAGACGAGCTCTTAGAGTAAGAAAGAAATTAAGAGGCACTGAGACAAGACCGAGAATGTCAGTAAATAAGTCAAATAAACATCTATTTGTTCAACTTATTGATGATGAAAATTCAAAAACAATAGCTGCGATTGGAACAAATTCAAAAGAATTTAAAAACGAGAAAAAGTCTAAAAAAGTAGCGGAACTTATAGGTAAAAAAATTGCTCAAAGTGCAAAAGCAAAAAAAATAGAACATGTAATTTTTGACAGAGGCATATATAAATATCATGGTTTGCTTGCTCATCTAGCAGATGGAGCTCGCAGTGAAGGACTAAAATTTTAAATAGGTAATTAAACATGGCAAGAGAAAAAGAGATAAAAGAATTTGAAGAAAAAGTACTTTTTATAAATCGATGTGCAAAGGTTGTAAAAGGCGGAAGAAAATTTAGTTTTTCAGCTCTTATATTAATTGGTGATCTAAAAGGAAGAATCGGATTTGGATTTGCTAAAGCAAATGAAGTGTCAGATGCTATTAGAAAGGGATCAGAAGCTGCTAGAAAAAATGTGATTACATTTGATATGAACGATGGCACAATCCCACATGAAATTCAAATTTCATGGGATGGAGCGAAACTTTTAATGAAGCCAGCTAAAGAGGGTACTGGAATAATTGCAGGGGGGCCAACAAGAGCTGTGTTAGAGCTTGCTGGATTAAAAAACGTGGTAGCAAAAAACCAAGGATCAAATAATCCGATAAATCAAGTAAGAGCTACATTTAAAGCTTTAAAAATGCTTAAAACCAAAGAAAAATCCCTGAAAGAGAGGGGGGTTATATAATGACATCTTTATCTAATTTAAAAGACATAAATACAAGAGCAAAACCTAAAAGAAGATTAGGCAGAGGTCCTGGTAGTAAAAAAGGCAAGACATGTGCTAGAGGCTATAATGGTTATAAATCGAGATCTGGATCTACTAAAAGATATGGAGATGAAGGTGGCCAAATGAGGCTTTATACAAAACTGCCTAAAAAAGGGTTTACTAGAGGAAAATTCTTAAAACCAACTTTAGAGATTAATTTATCCAAAATAAATGAGTTATATAAAGATGGTGAGACTGTATCTTTAGCAACTTTAATAGAAAAAAAACAAGCTGCAAAAAACTCAAAAGCGATGCTAAAAATTTTAGCAAATGGTGAGATTGATAAAAAAGTGATAATTGAAGCGAATGGTTTTTCTAAAGGTGCGATAAAAAAATTAGAAGCAAAAAAAATAACATTTAAGAAGATTTAGTAACATGATAAGTGCGCTTAAAAAAATATTTTATTCAAATGAGCTAAAAGCAAAAATAGTATTTACACTATTGATGCTACTTATATGTAGGATAGGTGCTTTTGTTCCTGTTCCTGGTATTAATCAAGAGGCTGCTTTAACAATATTTAAATCAGCATCAGGTGGAGGTTCGAATTTATTTCAGTTAATGGATATTTTTTCGGGAGGAGCTTTTAAACAGTTAACTATAGTCGCTCTTGGAATAATGCCTTATATATCGGCATCTATTATCATGCAGCTACTGGTTGCGATTATTCCATCGCTTCAAAGAGAGATCAGAGAAAATCCAGAGAGTGGAAAAAGAAAACTTACTAAATATACTCGTTTTGCAACGATAGGGCTTGGACTGTTGCAAGCATCATTTATAGTTAAATACGCACTTAGCATGAATGCTACATATCCTGGTATTGTAGTTAGTGAAATATTAAATTTTACAATGTTTAATATACCTTGGCTTTTTTATTTAACAGTAATGCTTACAATTACAACTGGTACGGTATTTTTGATGTGGATTGGGGAGCAAATAACTGAAAAAGGAATTGGAAATGGTATTAGTTTAATAATCACTTTAGGGATTTTATCGTCTTTGCCATCAACATTAGGATCAATAATTAAGCAGTTGAATTTGGAATCGCAAGAAGTAGGGCAAATAACATTTTCTTCTTTTGTAGTTCTTATCTCAGTTTTTGTTTTAATCATTATTGGTACCATTTTAATAATACAAGGGCAGAGAAAAATTCCGGTTCAATATGCTAGACGAGTTATAGGAAGACATGAGACGCAAGGATCTACCTCTAATATACCACTTAAAATTAACTATGCAGGTGTTATACCAGTAATATTCGCGTCATCTTTACTTATGTTTCCTGCAATAATTGGTCAAATGCTATCTAAAAGTTCATGGATGGGTAGAATCTCAAATATGCTAAATCCTAATAACTGGGTATATATATCTCTATACGTATTTTTAATTCTGTTTTTTACCTATTTTTGGACTGCAACGCAATTTAATCCAGAGCAAATAGCTTCTGATATGAAAAAAAATGGAGCCTTTATTCCTGGGATAAGACAAGGAAAACCGACTCAAGATTTTTTAGAAGCTACAATGAATAAAATTACTCTTCTTGGAGGGGTGTTTTTAGCTTTTATTGCGATTTTACCAATATTAGTAAGTAAAATTTTAGGAGTTGATCCAAGGATTAGCCATTTTTTTGGAGGCACATCGCTATTGATATTAGTAGGAGTTGTTTTAGATACAACTCAGCAAATCGAATCACATCTTTTAATGAAGAGATATGATGGTTTTATGAAAAAAGGAAAAATAAGAGGTAGATAATATGCCACGAATTATTGGAATAGATATTCCGGCGAATAAAAGATTATTAATAAGTTTAACATATATTTATGGAATTGGAAGAGTGCTATCTGAGGAAATTATAAGTAAGTTAAAATTAGATCCTAATATGAAAGCTGGTAAGCTTACTGAAGCTGATATCGGTAAAATTAATAGTATTTTGCAAGCTGATTATGCTGTGGAAGGAGATTTAAGAAGACAAATTCAAAATAATATTAAAAGATTGATATCGATCCATTCATATAGAGGGCAAAGACATAGAGTAGGGCTTCCTGTAAGAGGACAGAGAACGAGAACGAATGCTAGAACACGTAAAGGTAAAAAAAGAACTGTAGCTGGCAAGAAAAGAGCACCAAAACAATAATATAAAAAGGAGTTAAAAAGTTGGCAAAGCAAAAGGCAAAACAAAAACAAAAGCAAGTAGAAAAACCAATAGTTAAAAAAGTAAAAAAAAGAAAGCAAAGAACAGTTCCTATGGGAATTGCTCATGTAAAAGCAACTTTTAACAATACTATGGTAACTATTACAGATCCTGCAGGAAACGTAATAGCTTGGTCAACATCTGGAAAATGTAAGTTTTCAGGATCAAAAAAATCATCAGCCTTTGCCGGGACAATAGCTGCTCAAAGTGCAGCAAAAGAGGCTGCAGCTATAGGAATGAGAGAATGTGAAGTGAGATTAAATGGACCTGGAGCAGGTAGAGAATCTGCTGTTCGTGGGATCCAATCAGCTGGAATTACTGTTACTGTAATACAAGATAGAACTCCTGTGCCTTACAATGGCTGTAGGCCGAGAAAAAGAAGGCGTGTATAATCAATCACCCCTCCCTAAAGGAAAGGGGCTTGAATCGTGAGAATCAAGGGAAACTGGTTGATTAGGGGGCAAAAAGGAAAACTTTATGCAGAAGTTAGTTGGAAGAGATACATACACACCTATGGATGCTCCACTAGTCCGTAGCAACTGTGATCTGCCATTAAACAGAGAGGAAACTCTCAGTGTGTCAGATTTAAAAATTCCTTCTACAGCCCCGAAGTGGATTAGTCTAGCTGCCGGAGGCTTTAAAAGCATTAAAGGCAGCATTTTTTTAACAGGGCAATTAATCCCTTCCCTAAAAGAAAGGGTCTTCTTGCCATAAAATGATAAAAGAAAAATAAGAGGAAAATAATATTATGTCAGTTATGTATGGGGCATTTGAAATGCCTGAGAAGATAACAAAAGAAGAAGATAAAGAGAAAAATTTTGCTAAGTTTGTTGCATCGCCCTTCGAAAGAGGCTATGGCAATACGCTTGGTAATGCGCTTAGAAGAATCCTTTTAACATCTATCGAAGCTCCATCTATTGTGTCTGTGCGTATTGAAAATGTATCTCATGAATATAGTGCTATCGACGGGATTATTGAAGATATGACACACATAATTTTAAACATAAAAGGAGCTCTGCTTAGATATATTCCTTTAGATGAGGATGAAAATCCAAAGGGAATAAAAATGGTAAGTAAAATTTTAGAAATCACAGATGAAGATATTCAAAAAGCTAATGGCAACTATATAGTAACTTTGAAAGATATTATAGGTCCATCCAATTTTGAGATCGTAAATCCAGATCTACTTATATTTACTGCGACGAAACCGACAACTAGAAAAATAGATTTAAAAATAGCGATAGGTAGAGGATATAGCCCAGCGGATAGACATGTTTTAGAGACACAAACTGATGAGATAGTTATTGATTCAGCGTTTTCTCCTGTAATGTTGGTTAACTATTATGTTGAAAATACTAGGGTTGGACAGCATACAGATTATGATAAACTGATTTTAGAAATTACAACTGATGGAAGAATATCTCCTGAAGAGGCTCTAACTTTTGCAACGCAAATAGGAGTTAAGCATTTTCAGATATTTGATAAATTAAAAGCTAAAGATATTACTTTTGAAGCTAAAGAAGTTGAAGAGAATAAAGATAGAGATGAACTACTCGATAAACTATCTTTGAAAATTACTGAAATTGAACTATCAGTGCGTTCTACAAATTGTTTAGCTAGTGCTCATATCGATACTATAGGTGAGTTAGTAGTTATGCCAGAGAGCGATATGTTGAGATTTAGAAATTTTGGTAAAAAATCGCTAACTGAAATAAAAGAAAAACTTACAGATTTAGGTCTTTCTCTCGGAATGGATCTTAGTAAATATGGAATAACTCAAGAGAATATAAAAAGTGTTATTCAAAAACATTTAGAAGAAAAAAAGGATAATGACAAATGAGACATCTAAAGAGAAGATCAAAATTATCAATAACTGGTTCACATAAAAGATGTATGCTTGCAAATATGCTAAAATCTTTAATAGAGTATGGTAGAATTGAAACAAGTATCGTTAAAGCAAAAGAGCTTAAAAGACATGCTGATAAAATGATAACTATTGCTAAAAAAGAAAATACTATTCATGCAAAAAGGCAAGCTAAGGCTAAATTAATGATCAGGTATAATTCTTTGACATCAAAAGAAAAAAGAAAAGTCAAAGAAAAGGATTTATCTTCTTATAATGGTGATAGAAAAGTTATCAATAAGCTTTTTACGCATTTAAAAGATAGATATACTACTAGAAATGGTGGCTATACTAGAATTATTAAAAAAGAGAACATGCGAAAAGGCGATGGATCTCAAACATGCTTAATCGAGTATATTGAATAATTTTTTTAAGATTCTTTTACTTTACTTTGATGCTCATCTTAATTATTATTAAAAAAATGTTAATACACGGAGGCATGACATGATAAAGCTTGCTATTAATGGCTTTGGAAGGATAGGAAGATTAGCTTTTAGATTTGCACACAAACATAAAAAAGTTAAAATTGTAGCAATTAACGATCTTGTTCCCACTGAAAATCTTGCTTATCTATTAAAATACGATTCCATACATGGTAAATTTGAAGGTGATGTAAAAGTGGATGGAGATGATTTAATCGTTGATGGTGAGAGAGTCGTTATTACAAAAGAAAAAGATCCATCTCAGCTTCCTTGGAAAAAATTAGGTGTTGATTTCGTAATGGAATCTACTGGCAGATTTACAAAATTGGAAGATGCAAAAAAACATCTCGATGCAGGGGCTAAAAGAGTTGTACTCTCAGCACCAGGCAAAGGGGGAGAGATCCCAACATATGTCATGGGCGTAAATCATAAATTATACGATCCAAAGACTCAATTTGTAGTATCTAATGCATCTTGCACCACAAATTGTTTAGCGCCTATTACCAAAGTTTTATTAGATAATTTTGGTATAGATGAAGGTCTGATGACCACAATTCACGCAGCTACTGCAACTCAACCAACAGTTGATGGGCCTACTCACAAAGATTTTAGAGGTGGTAGATCTGCGATGTGTAATATTATCCCAGCATCTACTGGAGCTGCAAAAGCAGTAGCGCTTTGTATTCCTGAAATTAAAGGTAAACTAACTGGTATGGCTTTTAGAGTCCCAATTGTTGATGTCTCAGTTGTTGATCTAACTGTGAAACTATCAAAAGCTACTACATATGACGATATTTGCAAAGCTATGAAAAAAGCGTCTGAGACAGATATGAAAGGCGTTTTAGGATATACCGATGAAGATGTAGTATCTACAGATTTTATTTCCGATACTAGATCCAGTATTTTCGATGCCAAAGCTGGAATAGCTCTAACTGATAAATTTTATAAGCTCGTTTCTTGGTATGATAATGAAATGGGCTACGCTGCTCGTATTGTCGATTTAGTAGAATACATGGCATCAAGAGAATAAAAATATAAAAATTTAACAAAATGGTAAAAAAGTGAACTATACAAGAGAGCCTATAATAGAGACTATCATTACTCCTAAAGAGGGCAGCAAATTAGTTGTCAGAAAATCTAAAGGGGCTATGGATGAATATTTTGTAGAAGCTTTAGAGATTGTATCTTTTGGAAACGCTAGCTTTTTTAGATCAACAGAAAGACCTAAATCTTTTTTAGTCCCTGTGTCTGATTATGAAGTAATAGAAATAAAAGAGACTAAAATGATTTTAAAAAGTGCTAGTTTTGAAAAATCTATCAAAATAGGTGGCGGTAAAACTGAAGATACAAAATCTCCTAAAAGAAAAAAAATGCATAAAAAATCTAAGCCACAAATTGAAACCCAACCTATTCAACCTAAAACTGAAAAAGGAGGTGGCCAAGATGATGAAACTCAAGTTTCATCATCCATACTCCGAAAACTATTTCCACCACCACCAAACCTCATTAAAGAAAACCTCAACCATATCAAAAGCCCTGAAAAAATTGATGAGAGTATTTCTAAAGAAATAGTAAAAGAGCCTGTAAAAGATATTCCTAAAGAAGAAAAAAAAGAAGAAATTTTACTCTCTGAAGAGCCAAAAGATGAAAAGATAAAAGAAGAAAAACCATCTGATGAAGAAAAAAAAGAATAATATCTTCTTTTTAAAAAATATCTAGGGCTGTAAAATATTTTCTGTATCAATTCGCTCGGATGGTGGAATTGGTAGACACAAGGGACTTAAAATCCCTTGGGAGCAATCCCGTGCCGGTTCGAGTCCGGCTTCGAGCATTTAATTCTTAAAGACTTATGAAAATGAATCTTATCAATTCTCTTGAGAATGTTGTCTGTGGCATATTTTTAGCACAATTGCTGTCAACAGAATGAAACAAGATCAAAAAGATCATTTCTGCTGATAGTTTAATTTAAAAATCCAATTAATAAATTTTGTCAACCACCATATAATAAAAATTATTCCAGCTATGAAACCCCATTCAATAAATCCTAATGGGACAGTTTTAAATATTATTTGTAAGGGAGGTATGTAAACAACGATTAACAATAAAAATAAAGAACTAGCTAATGCTACGATTAACCATGGATTTGAAAAAAACCCAATATTATATTTAGATCTAACCATTTGAATTCTTACAAATTCTAACATTATAAGAGCGCTAAAAGCCATAGTTCTAGCTAAGTTAGCGCTAGTGCGCAAACCAAAATGACATGCTACAAGAGCACCTATGGCTATGATGATACCAATCGCAAATAATTGAAGATTAAATTTTAGATTAAGAATAGGTTTTGAAGGATCTCTAGGAGGACGATCCATAGCTTTTGGATCAACAGGATCCATACCTAACGCAATCGCTGGAAATCCATCAGTTACAAGATTTATCCATAGAAGTTGAATAGCAGTTAAAGAAACAAAAGGATGGCCTTCGGGATCTTTAAAATCTAATGCCATGCCAATAAAAATTACTAAAATTTCTGCAATATTAGAGCAAAGAAGGTAACTAACAAATTTAATGATGTTATCATAAATGCCTCTTCCTTCTTCTACAGCATTTACAATTGATGCAAAATTATCATCTAAAATAATCATATCGGAAGCTTCTTTTGTAACATCTGTTCCCGTGATACCCATTGAAATACCTATATCTGCTTCTTTAATCGCAGGAGCATCATTAACACCATCTCCCGTCATAGCAACTATCTGTTTTTTTGCTTTAAATGCTTTTACAATTCTTAATTTATGTTCAGCTGAAACTCTAGAATACACAGATATTTTATCGATAAGATTTATTAGAGTTTTATCATCCATTTGAGTGAGTTCTTCACTGCTTAAAGCTATAGATTGATCTTCCAGCATATTTAATTCTTTAGCTATTGCAACTGCTGTTCCTTTGTAATCTCCTGTTATCATAACAGTTCGAATACCTGCATTTTTACATGTTTGAATTGCTTCTTTTACTTCAGGTCTTGGAGGATCTATCATTGCAATTAAACCAACAAAAATTAAATCTTTTTCAAAAGAGATATCAATTTTATCTTGGCTTAGATTTCGATAAGCTATTGCTAAAACTCTGAGGCCTTGATTTGTAAACAAATTATTAGCATCTGATATTTTTTGCTTTAATTCATTTGTTAATAAAATTGTTTCTCCATTTATAAGGATTTTAGATGATGATTTTAATAAGACATCAAAAGCACCTTTTAAGAAAAGAATATTTTCCTCATTAGTTTTTCTTAAAACACTCATTTTTTTTCTTTCGGAATCGAAAGGTATTTCATCTAAAAGTGGATATTGTTTTTCTAGATCTATTTTTTTTAATCCTGCTTTTTGAGCAGCAACAAGCAGAGCTCCTTCTGTAGGATCTCCTACAATTTCCCATGTATCATTAATCAAATTTAAATTAGCACTATTACATAATGTAGCTGTTTGAAGAAGTTTAAGAAGTTCAAAAGATTTTTGAGGATCTATAATTTTTTGATCATATTTAAAATCACCTTTGGGTTCATATCCAATCCCTGTTATATCTATAAATCTTTCATTTACCCAAATTTTTTTAACCAGCATTTTATTTTGGGTTAAAGTTCCTGTCTTATCAGTGCAAATTACCGAGGTACAACCAAGAGTTTCTACAGAAGGAAGACGTCTTATTAAAGCTTTTCTTTTAGCCATTTTTCTCACTCCAATTGCTAGTGCGACTGTTACAACCGCGGGTAATCCTTCAGGAATAGCCGCAACTGCTAAGCTCAGAGAAGTAAGAAACATGTTAAACAAAGGATTTTTTCGTAAAATTCCTAAGAAAAAAACAATGACCACAATCCCAAGAAAAAGATAAATTAATTTTAATCCTAATTTGGCGAGGCGTAGTTGCAGAGGTGTTTTTTCTTCTTTTTTCACCTCTAGCATGCTAGCTATTTTTCCAAGCTCAGTTTTTAAGCCAGTTTGAGTTACGATCATATAGCCTTTACCACTTGTTACTACAGTTCCCATAAAAGCCATATTTTTTCTATCACCGATGGCTAAATCCTTAGCTGGTAGAGGTGATTTAATTTTATATATCGAAGAAGATTCTCCAGTTAAAGTAGCTTCTCCAGTGACTAATTGATATATTTGAATAAACCTTCCATCTGCAGGTATTAGATCTCCACTTTCAAGTAATACAAGATCTCCACAGACAAGATCATAAGAACTAATAGTTTGTAGCTTTCCATCACGAATAACTTTACAAGTAGGACTTGCAAGTTTTTTTAATTCTGCTAAAGAACTCTCAGCACGATATTCTTGGATAAAGCCTAAGATTGCATTGAAAAGGACAATAACCCCAATTGCTAAACTATCGAAAATTTCTCCTAAAAATCCGGCTATTAGAGCTGCAATAATAAGAATCCAAATTATGAAACTTGAAAATTGATTTAAAAAAATTTTAAATGCAGATATTTTTTTTGGTTCTGGTAACTTGTTAGAACCAAATTTTTCTAATCTTTGTTTTGCATCTATTGATGTTAATCCATTGTGACTATCAGTTTGAAATTCATGACAAATATCTTCAATGGATTTACTCCACCATCTTTCATTTTGATGCATTTTTTTTAATAAGCTTTTTTATCAGCTTATCTTTTTTTGTTTAACAAATGAAGAAAAAATCATTATGTAAATGATTTTTGCATGTCTTGTAATAAATAATTTCATTTGGTATCTCTATGATTTAGAGGGAGGATATCTAGTTAGACGAATGTATAAATTATTACATATTTTTATTATTTTTATTTTTGTAATAATTGTTTTAAATGCACCTGATAATGATGTTATAATTAATAGGCTGCATTTAAAAGGATTAATTTCGAAAAATGACAAGATTGATATTGATAATTTGTTAAAAGAAAAGAAGTATAAAGAGAATGGAAAAGAACATACAGCTTTGTTCGTTGATATTTTATCAAAGAATCTTTCTTTAAACATAGATGAACTCATCGACGAGGTATTGAAAGAAAAGCTTGATCTTAGAACTCCTAATAGATGTATTGAAGCAAATACTTTTGTAGTCCCTTGTATTCAAAGGCTCAATGATTCTCAATATAGCACTATGAGATTTGATAGATCTTTAAACTTAAATAATACTTTTTTTTCAAAAATGTACAATGAAGTAGCTCAATTGTTTTCATTTCCTGAAAACATGTTTCTGCAAGAAGGTTTTGATAAGCAGGCAGCAGTATTTTCACAAGATGAAGAAATAATATCTATACGAGAGATTGTTTCAAATGCACAGAAAAAAAATATTTTAATTAAAAACATGCCTTTAAAAGATTTAATTGCAAAAAATGATATTAATAAAACTGGCTTATTTAACAATAGCAATTATATTGAAAAAGAATCCATATTTTTATATAGGAATACTTTATTAAAAAAATCTTCTTTAAATATAAATGATTTAATTGAAGAGAAGTTAAAAAGAAATCCTACTATTTGCGAAACTAAGGCGAGTATTGATAAAATTGCTATTGAAATTCCTAATGTTCAAATGTTCGATGATTTTCAATTTAGTGTTATGAGACCAGATAACTCTTTAACACCAAATAATGCTTTTTTATCAAAAGTGTTAAATGAAGAATCTCAACTATTTCCCCTTTTAGAAAAACATCGTTTGCCAGAAAAAATTGATAAACAAATACCTGAGCTTTCCCAAAAAGAAGACATCATAACTAAGCAAAAACTTGTATCGAATGCGCAAAAAAAAGATCTGATAGTTGATAATCTGCATTTAAAAGATTTAATTACAAAAAATAAGATTATTAATAAAAGAAAATTATTAAAAGATAATGATTGTAAAAATAATAAAAAGGAACATGCTCTTTCATACGTGGATGCTTTATTAAAAAAACCTTCTTTAAAAATAGATGATCTTATAGAAGATGTATTGAAGAGAAATCCTGATCTTAAAGCAACTAAGAGACGGATTGAAGCAAATGCTCTTGTAGTTCCTCGTGTTCAAATTCTCGATGATCCACAATTTACTGCGAGGAGACATGATAGTCCATTAAGATCTAATAGTGCTTTTTTTTCAAAAATGCGCTATGAGCTCTCACAACTGTTTCCATTTCCGGGAAAACTTCGTTTGAAAGGAAAAATTGCAGAACAAATGCTCAAGTTTGCCCAAAATGAAGAGATAACGACTATGCGAGAGCTTGTTTTGCAAACAAAAAGATTATATTATCAGCTTTATCTTAATTATGCTGCTTTAAGAATTAACAAACAAAATCAAGAAATTATTTCTCGTTTTATTGAAGATACTTTAGCTTTATATAAAACAGGAGAAGAAAAATATGATGAAGTTTTAAAAGCTCAAATTGAACTGCAGTTATTAAAAAAAGAACTTCTAGATCTTTTATC
>JAAKFX010000020.1 GCA_011064865.1 Candidatus Anoxychlamydiales bacterium | reverse complement strand
ATTCTCAGTAAAAAAAAAATTAACTTAAAGCAAATAGTAAAAACTATCTGCACAAGCAAAGCTATATACATCATCCTTTCATTTCTACTGTCAAAAAACCAAGTAGATGCAAACGCATCCTTTTCTATTTAAGAGTTTTTCTTAAACGAATAAAAAAGAATATACAAAAAAAAAATCTTTTAATCAAGAGATCTTAAAAAAAACAACTATAACAGCTAAATTTGTATAAATTTTTCAGGTTATTTCCAATACAATTTAAACTTATTTTTGGATAAAAGTTTGGAAAAACATACACAAAATGTATAAAATAACCGGTTATTTTACACAAGTATTGCATATTTTACCCCTTAAAACATACATTTTCATGTATAAGGAAAAATTTTCATTCATTTACATAAAAAATATTCGATTGCATTAAAGAAAATAATATTATTATTAAAAGATTATCCCTTAATAACATAGGCAGGAGTTAGCCTAGCTACTTTATTAGCAAGACCAGCTTCTTCGACAGCATCTACTACTATATCGACATCTTTATAAGCATCTGGCATCTCTTCTGAGATGGTGGCATATGATTTGGCATGCACTTCAATGCCTTTTTCTCTCATGTAAGTTTTAAGATCTCTACCTTTCCATTCTCTACTAGCTTGAGCTCTACTTTTCATTCTACCAGCTCCATGACATGAACTACACCAGGTAAGTTCATTGCCGAGGCCTGCTAAAATATGAGATGCGGTTCCCATATCGCCTGGAACTAAAACAGGTTGACCGGTTTGTTTAAAGATAGGATTTAACTCTTCATTGCCGGGACCAAAAGCTCTAGTTGCACCTTTTCTATGAATACAGAGTCTTTTTGGTTTGCCATCTATGTTGTAGGTTTCAAATTTAGCGATGTTATGACAAACATCGTAGAGCAATTTCACATCTTCAAAATCGATATTACAAATATCTTTGATGGCTGTACGAGCGAGATGCATCATTTGTTGACGATTATTAAAAGCGAAATTTGCAGCAGCTGCCATTGCTGCAAAATACTGCCTGCCATCTTCAGAGTTTATAGGTGCTGCGACTAATTGTCTATCTGGTAAATTCTCAGCGTAACCTTTTTTTATAAACTTATTTAAAACATCTTGGCAAACTTGATGCCCAAAACCACGAGAGCCTGAATGAATAATTAAATAAGAGTAATCTTTTTCTATGCCCCATTTTTTTGCAATATCTGGAAGATAGATAGTTTCAATTTTCCCAATTTCAATAAAGTGATTACCGGAGCCTAAAGTACCGAGCTGTTTTCTAGCTCTATCTTTTGCATGATTTGATACTACAGATATATCAGCGCCATCTATTTTTCCTAAACTCTCAATATGATCTAAATCAGCTTCAATTCCATAGCCTTGTTCGATTGACCATCTAGCGCCTTTAGTTGTTAAATTTAAAAAATCTGTATCTGATAAATGCTTTTCACCTCTATGACCATAACCAACTCCAGTTGGAACTATTTCAAAAATACGTTTAATAAGTTTTGATCCATATTTTTCTTGAAGATCTGAAAATTTTATGGGAAGTAGTATAACTCTTACACCGCAGTTTATATCATAGCCAACACCGCCGGGAGATATTACACCTGTCTCAGCATCCATAGCAGCAACACCACCGATTGGAAAGCCGTAGCCCCAATGAATATCTGGCATAGCAATAGAGTAGCCAACAATACCATCTAACGTTGCAACATTTTTAACTTGCTCGATAGATTTATCTTCTTTGATAACTTCTAAAAGCTCTTCTTTTGCGATAATGAGTCCATCTACTTTCATCTTGCCTTCTTTAGGAACTAAAAATTTAGATGGGCCTATTTTTTTTAGATTATACATCGACAATCATCTCCCAATGTAAAAGGTTTTGTTTTGTTTCTATATCAGAGTGAAAACTCACAGCTTTAAAAGGCATATGAAGTCCATCGATTTCAGCTTTAGTTATGATTTCATTTAGATTAATAATTACATCATCTAATGAAGTAACAGATTTTAGCTCATTAAAATAATTTAAAATAGAAAATTCTTTGAAAGCTAGAGCGATAAAACTATTTAATAAAAGAGACGAAAAATTTTCACCTTTTATAATAAAAGCGATATCAGCTGTATGGAAAAACTCTTGAAAGGGTTTTTGAAAATCTTTTTTCCAAAGCGTTTTATATTCTGAGTTTTGAAAAGACTCATATAAATTGAAGCTTTTTATGTAAAAAGGAAAAAAATAAAAGTTTTCTTTAAACTCTTTAATAGAAAAGTTTTCTCGACAAACTGTTACATGGGGCAAAAAATTTGAGTTTTGTTTTATTGAAAAATTTTTCTTTTTAAAAAATTCAAAAAGTTCATTTTGAAAATTTTTAACTTCTTTGCTTTTATCAAAAAAATTAGCTCTATAAGCAACTAGACGTGGATTTTTTTCAGGTAAAAAAAGAGTTTTATCAAAAAAACCTGCAAGAGGAATATTTGTATCTAAAGATGGCAAATCCTGTAAATGTTTTTCAATATCTTCGATTATATTTTCACCTAAAAAAAGAAGTGTTATGTGTCTATTTTCTTCTTTAATTATCTTTTTAGCTGTGAATGTTTTTGGCCATAGAGTCTGAATTTCAAAACCAAAAAACAATCTTTTTGTATCTTTTTCCATTTTTTAAAAATTGAAATTTTTTAATTTTTTTTAACGTTTAAATATTGTAGTTTTTATATTATGATTTTTTTACTTTATTTGAAAAAAAAATTCCTAAAACGTTTATTTTCAAGAAGAAAAAAAAATAGTAGCAAAAAAAGCCCAGACCCTATATCTAGTAATTTATAGAAACAAAAAATACTATATGTAGTGTTTTCAGACTCTAAATCTTGAAAAACTACTTTGGCTAAACAACTAAAAAAAGAGGCTCTCATGAATAAAAATAGCAGTGTAAAACTAGAGAAAATAATAAAAAGAAATGAAAGAATTGAGAATTTCGATTCCGATAAAATTTATAGAGCAATTCTAAAAGCTGGAAAAGCTACAAAAGAGTTTGATGAATCTATCGCAAAGACTTTAACAATTAGATCTATAAATATGGCTGAAAAAATATTAAAAGAGCTTCCGACTGTTGAAGATATGCAAGATATTGTTGAAGAAGTTTTATTATCATCTCCTTTTAAATTGAGTGCCAAAGCATATATTATATATAGGGAACAACATGCTAAAATTAGAGAAATTGCTAATAAAGCTGGTGTTGATTTAATAGATCAATACTTAGAAAAATTAGATTGGCAAGTTAAAGAAAATTCGAATATGAGCTTTTCACTTCAAGGTCTTCATAACTATATTGCATCGGAGACCAACAAAATTTATTGGCTCAATAAAATATATCCTCCAAATATTAGAAAAGCTCATATCGAAGGTTCTTTTCATATCCATGATTTAGGAGTTTTAGCTGGCTACTGTGTCGGTTGGGATTTAAAAGATCTTTTAACTGTCGGTTTTCAAGGAGTCGCTGGTAAAGTACAAAGCAATGCTGCAAAACATTTTAGAGCAGCACTTGGTCAAATAGTTAACTTTTTTTATACTCTTCAAGGAGAAGCTGCAGGCGCTCAAGCCTTTTCAAATATCGATACTCTTTTAGCTCCATATATACGCTACGATAAATTAAGTTATGAGCAGGTAAAACAAGCTATGCAAGAGTTTATATTTAATATCAACGTACCGACGAGAGTAGGATTTCAAACACCTTTTACAAACATAACTTTAGATTTACATCCATCTTCTTTATACAAAGATACCAATGTACTCATTGGTGGTGAGATCAAAAAAGAGACCTATGGTGAGTTTCAAGAAGAGATGAATATGTTCAATAAAGCCTTTTTAGAAGTTATGCAACAAGGCGATGCAAAAGGTAGAATTTTCACTTTCCCAATACCAACTTATAACATCACAAAAGATTTTAATTGGGATGATCCAAATTTAGATCTTTTATGGAAAGTTACAGGTAAATATGGCATTCCATATTTTACTAATTTCATAAATTCTGAGATGGATCCTGAAGACACAAGATCTATGTGTTGTAGATTAAGGCTCGATACGAAACAACTTAAATCTCGGGGAGGCGGACTTTTCGGATCAAATCCTCTCACTGGATCTATTGGCGTTGTAACAATAAATCTTCCTAGAATTGGCTATTTAGCAAAAACAGAAAAAGAGTTTATAAATCATTTAAGTGATCTTATGGATTTAGCAAAAGAGAGCTTAGAGATCAAACGTAAAATCATAGAAAATTTTACAGAAAAAGGTCTTTATCCTTATTCAAAATTCTATTTAAGACAAGTTAAACAAAGATTTAATAAATATTGGACGAATCACTTTTCTACAATAGGTCTTATTGGAATGAATGAAGCATCATTAAATCTATTAGATACTCCAATTTCAACTGAAGTTGGTAAAAACTTTGCTATTAATGTACTAGATTTTATGCGAGAAAAATTAAATATTTATCAAGATGAGACTGACAATAATTATAACTTAGAAGCAACGCCTGCAGAAGGAACTACTTATAGATTAGCTCTAATAGATAAAAAACGTTTTCCAGATATTAAATGCGCAAATGAGCCTCAGCTAAAACAAGGCGCTAAACCTTTTTATACAAACTCCTCTCATTTACCTGTAAACTATACAGATGATCTTTTTGAAGCTTTAGATCATCAAGATGATCTTCAAAAACGCTATACTGGAGGAACTGTGTTGCATGCATTTTTAGGAGAAAAAGTAGATGATCCTACAACAATAAAAAATCTCATTAAAAAAACTTTTGAAAAATATGAGCTTCCATATCTTACTATCTCCCCTACATTTAGTGTATGCGCTGAGCATGGGTATTTAGATGGAGAGCATCAAAACTGTCCAAAGTGCTCAAAAACATGTGAGGTTTATTCAAGAGTTGTTGGTTATTACAGACCTGTCGATCAATGGAATGATGGAAAAAGAGCTGAGTTCGATATTAGAGAAGAGTATGATTGTCCATCTTTAAAAACTTTAGAAAAAGAGGTTTTGTGTTAATTGGGGGTATTCAAAAATTTTCTTTGATTAACTACCCTAAAAAAACTGCAGCCGTGATTTTTACTCAGGGCTGCAGATTTTTATGTCACTATTGTCATAATCCTGAGCTTGTATTAGATGAGAAATTTCAAAAACCACTAGATGAAAAAGAAATCTTAGAGTTCTTAAAAAAAAGACAAAATCAATTAGATGCTGTAGTTATCTCTGGTGGAGAGCCAACTCTTCATAAAGATTTAGTCTCATTTATAAAAAAATTAAAAGATTTAAACTATTTAGTAAAATTAGATACCAATGGGATAAATCCAAATATCATAAAGAATCTAATAGATCAAAAATTACTAGATTACATCGCTATGGATCTAAAAGCTCCATTAGAATCTTATTCAAAAGTTACCAACATAGATCTAGGAGTGAATCTAATCCAAGATAGTATTAATCTAATTATGTCATCTAAAATTGAATATGAATTTAGATCTACTCTTGTCAAAAATCTTCACACAAAAGATGATATCTCTAAAATGGCAAAACTCATAAAAAATGCTTCTTTATATATCTTACAAAAATTTCGACCTCAAATAACTCTAAATCCAGCTTTTTCAAAATATGAAGCATTTTCTGATGAAGAGATGGGAAAATTTCAAAAAACATCTTTAAATTATGTGAAAAAGTGTTTTATTAGATAATTTTTTTCAATATTTGTTTCTCATAATTAATTATTTATTATTAATTCATAATAACAACTCAACAATACCTATTATTAATAAATAAAAAAATATCAATAAAATCTGTAATACATTAGATACCCAACCGATACTAGATGCAATAACTTCCTTTCCTTTTTGCTAAACTAGAAGATACTTATCTAAATCTCTAAATAGACAATAAATTAAATTATTACTACTTTAGATAAAACTAACTTTCAAAGTGTTAGTCTATTTTTTGTTATTTTCATAACGCCTTTAGCTAGACCAGAACATGCAGTGGCTTCAAAATCTCTTGGAAAAAAATTCGTTACTAGCCCAGTTATAGCTTCAACTGTAGCTGTAGCAGATAGTCGTACTGCAGTATTAGGTCTATTATCAAATTCTTTATACCTTAAATAATTTATTCCTGCCGCAATAGGTCTACCTAAAAATCTTCCTACAGTTTCAACACATCCTACAGCTCCTATTCCTAAAAAAGCTCCTTGAGCTGCAATATGTTTTAGAATTTGAGTTGATTTTTTTTCTCCTGTATTTTTCCATACAACAGTTCTTCTCCAGGCCCAAAATGAAAATGAATCACTAATACCTATATTATTTACTCCAAAAAGCGTTTCTGGATTAATTTTGCTAATATCAATACTTCCACCTGGATCAATAAGCATAGCATTATCTAATACCTTAATTTCATGTGAATTTAAATTTTCTAGACTATCTTCAAAAGTTCTATCTGGATGATTTTTTAAATACAAAAATATTTTATGCAATATCAAATAAACATCCTCCTCCATTTCATTTTTAGTTACACCTATCTCATAAAACCCTCTAAACTGATTGGGATAAAAATAAACATTACCTGACATTATACACCTATAATTTATATCCAAAAAATTAAAAAAAAATATTAGCTTGAGTTGGTAAATTAATCAAATAATATTTTATGAAGCTATTTTGATGAGAAATCAACTAACATCAAAATGGTAAATATCATATAATTCTAGAATACAAATGAAATAAAGAACTCAAAATGTCTAAACCTAAAATGTTAGCACCTATTCGTTATTTTGATAGTTTACATGCAGCGATAGATGCAAAAGCAGATAGTATATACTTTGGGATTGATAAGCTTAATATGAGAAGGCTCGCCTCTCACAATTTTACAATTGATGATTTAGAAAAGATAGCTAAGATCTGCTCTGATAGTGGTATAGATTCTTATTTAACTCTAAATGCTATAATTTACGATGAAGAGATTGACGAGCTTCATAAAATTATCGATGCGGCAAAAAAAAGTGATATTTCGGCAATTATAGCGCATGATATTGCAACAATTTCATATGCAAGAAAAATAGGTATGAAAATTCATATATCCACGCAAGCAAATGTTTCAAATATAGAAGCTGTTAGATTTTACTCAAAGTTTACCGATGTAATAGTTTTAGCTAGAGAGTTAAAATTAGAACAGATAGAAAATATTGTAAAAACTATTGAAAAAGAAAATATCAAAGGTCCTAGTGGAGAGCTTGTCAAAATAGAAATTTTTGTACATGGAGCACTTTGCTCTGCTATTTCTGGAAAATGTTTTATGTCATTAGACAAATACAATAAATCAGCAAATCGAGGAGAGTGTTTACAGTCTTGTAGAAGAAGATATAGGGTTATTGAAGAAGAGACGGGCAAAGAGCTTATTATAGATAATAACTATATTATGTCTTCAAAAGATCTTTGTACAATTTCTCATATAGATAAGCTTATAAATGCTGGGGTAAAAATTTTCAAAATAGAGGGAAGGGCTAGATCTGCTGAATATGTCTCAACAACAGTTAAATGTTATAAAGAGGCTGTAGATTCAGTATATGAGAAAACTTATAGCAAAGAAAAAATAGATTATTGGATTAAGGAGCTATCAAAAGTTTATAATAGAGGTTTTTGGCATGGAGGTTATTATTTAGGAGACCAAATAGATATTTGGAGCTCATCACATGGATCTGTAGCTACAGAGAAAAAAACATATATAGGCAAAGCGACAAATTATTTTTCGAAAATCTCAGTAGGAGAGTTTTTACTGCACTCTCATCAAATAAAAACAGGAGATGAGATTTTAATTATAGGTCCTACAACTGGCGTTATAAAAACAAAAGTAAAATCTCTTTACACTGATAAAGAAGTAGATATTGCGATGAAAGGAGAAAAAATAGCTCTGAAATTAGATAAAAAAGTTAGAAAAAATGATAAATTATATTTAGTGGAAAAAGCATGAGTTTAGAAAATTTAAGAGAAGAGATTGATGAAATAGATGATCAAATAATTGATCTTTTAGAAAGAAGATTAAATATTGCAAAAGATCTTATAAAATATAAAAAAAATGTTACAGATATAACAAGAGAAAATGAAATTTTAGCTAAAATAGAATCTGAGTATATTAAAAATATTTATAAAACTATTTTTGAAAACTCTAAAAAAGTGCAGAGAAAAAACTTATGATCTTTGAGATGTTAATGCTAATTTGCTTTGGAGCAGCTTGGCCTTTTTCTGTTTATAAATCGTATAAGACTAAATCTATAAAAGGTAAAAGCATAATATTTTTATATGTAATTTTTTTGGGATATATTGCAGGAATTTTACATAAAACATTTTACCACTTTGATTTGGTGATTTATCTATATATTTTTAATTCTTTGATGGTTTTGGTAGATATATTATTGTATCACAAAAATAAAAGATTAATTACATCTTAAATATTGTCTTTAAGAAAATTAGTTAGATGGATTTTTTAAAAAATCTTCTATTGAATCCGTTGCTTTATTAACATATTTTCCGATAAAGGTGTGAGCTGCATGTTTAAATCTTATAGCTTTTGCATTGGGCATTAATTTAACAAAATATTCATAAGATGCGGGATGGATTATCCGATCTTTTTGACCAATGAGTAGAAGTGATTTAGTTTTTATATTTGGCAAAATATCATCCAAAGTTTTTGTGGTGGTTATCATTTCTTTGAAAGCTCTTTTAAAAAAGAAATAATTTTTTATCATTTGAGAGAGAGCATATTTTTTAAAATAAGCACTTAAAGCTAAAGGTTTACCTGAGATAAAAATCGCCATTTCATCAAACTCTTCTAAGTTTTTAGGGAAAAGTAGATTTTTTCCTCTTTCCATTAAAATTTGAAGATCGCTTTTTAGTTTTTGATCTATACCGAGAGGATTGATCAAAACAAGACTTTTCACTTTATCAGGATTATTATGGGCATAAATAGTAGCAATACCACCTCCCATAGAAGTGCCTATTAAATGAAAATTTTTCAGATCTTTTTCATTTATAAAAAATTCTAAAGATTTAGTAATTGATTGAAGATCATATTTTTGATCTTTAGGTCTTGAGCTATTACCGTGGCCTGGAAGATCTAAAGCTACAATATTATACTTTTTATGAAATCTCTTAAAATATGGAAGCCAATAATTTTTTGTCGATTGAAAGCCATGAACAAAGACTAGAGTCTCTCCCTGACCTCCTTCGACATATTCGATATGATCATTTTCGTATTTCAAATTTTTGACATCTAAATTGAGATTTTTAAAAGATTTATAGCTATGGTATTTTGCAATAATGTGGGGAAGAAAAGCATAAGTTGCAAAAACTAAAACAATAAAACTTACTAAAAAATAGATCGGTTTTTTTTTCACGACTCTGCCCTGTATAATATTTGTTATTTCCAGTATAATAAATGCTTAAAAAAAATTGAATGAAAAGATGCAAAAACATCAAAGTTTTAATGAATACCTAAGGAATTTATATGGCTGCAAGGTCTTTAAAGTGTCAATTGATGCTAACTTTACATGTCCAAATAGAGATGGCACTAAATCTTTTGGGGGCTGCATATTTTGTGATGAGAGGGGCTCTTCTACTAGAGTACATAAAAAAAAAACCCCTATAAAAGAGCAAACCTTAGAAAACATAAAAATTAGAAAGACTAGATATAAAGCTAAAAAATTTATAGCTTACTTTCAATCTTTTTCAAATACTTACGATAGTGTAGAAAATCTCAAATTTTTATATGACAGTGCAATTAGAGTACATCCTGATATTGTAGGTCTTTCAATATCGACAAGATCAGATTGTATCGATGAAGAAAAGCTAAAATTAATAGCATCATATAGAAAATTTCTACCATTTGTATCAATAGAGCTCGGGCTTCAAAGTATGCATGATAGAACGCTCAAATTAATTAATAGACAAGAGGGTTTAGATGATTTCATAAAAGCATATCATTTGATTAAAAAGTATAATCTTCACTTATGTACACATATAATGCTCGGGCTTCCAAATGAGACCAAAGAAGATATGCTACAGACTGCAAAATTCTTATCTAAATTAAACATCGATGGAGTAAAACTACATAATTTAATTGTTTTAAAAAATACTGAGCTTGAAAAGATCTATTTGGACAAAAAATTCAAACCTCTTTCATATGATGAATATATAGATATAGCAAAAGATTTTATAAATATTTTACCAAATAGCTGTATTATCCATAAAATGGCCGGAAGCGCTCATCCAGAAGACATAGTTGATTCAAATTATTGGATATATAAAAAAAAGCAAGAGATTGAAAATATTTTAAGCAAAAAAAATCAATAGACAACTATATACTTTGTTTGTTAACTAGAAATTAACAGGAGATATTTTATGGGCAAACAAACAAAAGCTATAATAAAAATGGATGTAAAAACTGTCATAAAAGAGTTAAATAAAGCTTTAGCTGATGAATTTTTAGCAGCTTATCAATATTGGATAGGCTCAAAAGTTGTTAAAGGTTTTTTTAGAAAGACAGTTCAAGAAGAGTTAGCTGAGCACGCAAATGATGAATTTAGACATGCTCAAATGCTAACAGACAGAATAATTCAATTAGATGGCACACCAATTTTAGATCCAAAAGATTGGTATAAATTAACTACATGTGGATTTATACCACCGAAAGATCCAAATTCCATAAAAATACTAAATCAAAATCTTAAAGGCGAGAGATGTGCAATTGGAATCTACAACAATCTTTTAAAAAAATTAAAAGACAAAGATGGTGAGACATTTCATATAGTCTGTCATATTTTAAGAGAAGAGCTTAAGCACGAAAATGATTTAGAAGCAATATTAGAAGATATAGAGCTTTCTAAAAAGTAGCTTCAAGCAGCTTAAAGCAGTCTTAGGCTGCTTTTTTTACCCATTTTCCTTTATCATCTTTTCTATATTGGTGTTTTACAGCTGCCCAAGCAACTCTACAAGCTGATTCTTCTTGAGAAGTTCCAGGCCTTCTTTTTTCAGGATCTGAATATTCTTCCCAAGCATTGTTAAATACTTTCATGTAAATCTCTTGCGCTTTTGTAGGAAGATTATTTCGAACACCTTTAGGAAGCTGAGAAATATATCTATATGGCATAATACCTCCAAAAATCTTTCATTGAATTTTTCTTCAACTTAATATTTACTTATTTATATATCAATACTGTTGAGAAAAAAATTTTAAATATAAGACCCATAAGGACTTTTAATGAAACTTGTAGCTTTAAAAGAAGAGAATCAAGAGAAAAGAGCTGCTATAGTTCCTAAATTCGTTCAAAAATTCAAAGAATTAGGTTTTGATGTAGAGGTGGAAGCTGGTATTGGCGAAAATATCGATATCTCAGATCAGATGTATATTGATACTGGAGCTAAAGTACAAAAGAGAAAAGAGCTTTTAAAAGATGCAGATATCATTTTAAAAGTTAATAGACCCTCTATTAAAGATATCGATTTATTTAAACCTAAAACTATTTACATATCTTTTTTAGATCCTTTTTTTGAAAAAGATCTTATAGATAAATTTTCACAAAAAGATATTACTACTATCTCAATGCATTTAATTGTGAGAACTACTCTAGCTCAAAAGATGGATGCCTTAAGCTCTCAAGCGAATTTAGCTGGATATGCTGCTGTTATTTTAGGAGCTAAGTATTTAAATAAAATTCTGCCAATGATGACGACACCTGCAGGGACAATATCACCTGCAAAAGTATTTGTAATTGGAGCTGGAGTTGCAGGTCTTCAAGCAATTGCAACAGCGAGAAGACTCGGAGCAAAAGTAGAAGCCTTCGATACTAGAAAAGAGACTGAAGAGCAGATAAAATCACTCGGGGCAAAATTTATAAAGGTAGATATTGGCGAGGCAGAAGCTACAAAAGCTGGATATGCAAAAGAGCTTACAAAAGAGCAATTAGATCTACAAAGAGAGGCCATGAAAAAAGCGATTGCAACATCTGATATTGTTGTAACAACAGCACAAGTATTTGGAAGAAAAGCTCCAATAATAATTACAAAAGATATGATAAAAGATATTGAAAAAAGCGTAGTGATTGTTGATATGGCAATAACAACTGGTGGAAATGTCGAAGGAGCTGTAGCTGATGAAATAACAAAAATAGGAAATATTACTATTTTAGCACCATCTAATCTGACAAATGAAGTAGCTTTAGATGCTAGTTCAATGTACAGCTCAAATTTATATAATTTTATAGAACATTTCTATGACAAAGAGAAAAAGACTTTTCATCTAAATTTTGAAGATGAAATCTTAAAAACGGCATGTATATGTCATGACAAAAAATTAATAAGTCCAATTTTAAATAAAGGTAAATAAAAATGGATCCACAAACACTAGTTTTTCTATCTTTTATTTTAATCCTATCAATATTTTTAGGATTTGAGCTTATCTCAAAAGTCCCCTCTCAGTTGCATACTCCATTGATGAGTGGATCGAATGCAATATCTGGAATTACAATAGTCGGAGCTTTAATTACTTGTGGGATGTCCTCTAATAAAATATTAATAACTATTTTAGGAACTCTAGCAGTTACACTTGCTATGATAAATGTTGTTGGTGGATATCTTGTTACAAACAGAATGTTAAAAATGTTCAAACCTAAAGATAAAAAAGAGATTAAAAAATGATTTTAGATTTAAGTATTAATTTTTCTTATTTAATATCTGCAATTTTTTTTGTATTTGGCTTAAAACTACTCGGCTCTCCGAAAAGCGCAGCTAGGGGAAATCTCATCTCAGCTATAGGTATGTTAATTGCAATTGTAGCAACACTCATTAGCAAACAGATAATTGATTATACTTGGATCATTATCGGAATCATCATAGGTTCTGTAATAGGAATTATCGCCGCTAAAAAAGTTTTAATGACCTCCATGCCTCAAATGGTAGCTCTCTTAAATGGTTTTGGAGGGCTCGCATCACTTCTTGTAGGCTGGGCTATTTTTTATAATAATTTTCAAATAGATAGTTTTACAGCGACTACAATATTTTTATCTATTCTAATCGGTGGAGTTACCTTTACAGGTTCAATGATCGCTTGGGCAAAACTATCCGCTGTTATTCGATCAAAAGCTATTTTATATTCCGGTCAAATGATTATAAACTCAGCTCTTTTATTAGCTTTAATTGTGTTTGGTATTATTTTTGCAATATATCCAGAAACCTCTTATAGCTATTTGATCTATATCATTATTGGCTCACTTCTTTTAGGAATACTCAGTGTTATTCCAATTGGTGGCGCTGATATGCCAGTTGTCATCTCTTTATTAAACAGCTATTCAGGAATAGCTGCCTGCGCAAGTGGATTTGTTATTAAAAACAATGTTCTAATCGTCTCAGGAGCTCTCGTTGGCGCTAGTGGTATTATTTTAACAACTATTATGTGCAAAGCTATGAATAGATCTTTAGCTAACGTCTTATTTAGTGGATTCGGAGCTGTGAAAACTAGAGCTAAAACTGATGAGAAAAAAGAAGTCAAAGCAATATCAGCTAAAGATGCATATTTTGTTTTAGAAGCCGCAAAATCTGTAGTGATTGTTCCTGGATATGGCCTCGCTGTTGCAAATGCCCAACATGTCGTAAAAGAGCTAGCAGATCTTTTAGAAGAAAATGGAGCAGATGTAAAATTTGCTATTCATCCAGTCGCAGGTAGAATGCCTGGACATATGAATGTTCTTTTAGCAGAAGCAGATGTCTCATATGACAAACTAATTGAGATGGATGATATCAATAGAATAATAGATACTATAGATGTCTGTTTAGTAATTGGAGCTAATGATGTTGTCAATACCTCTGCTAGAGACGATGAGTCTTCTCCTATGTATGGTATGCCTATTATAGAAGTTGACAAAGCCAAAAATGTATTCATCTTAAAAAGATCAATGGCCTCTGGTTTTGCTGGAATTGCCAATCCCCTCTTTTACAAAGAAAATAGCTCTATGATCTTTTCAGATGCTAAAAAAACTCTATCAGAGATTATCGAAGAGTTTTAAGAAAGTCTTATAGAAGTGTTATCAGAACTTGAAATGAGTAATCGCCAAATAGCATTAGTAACATCTGAAACTTTATCAGCTACTTCCATCGCTCCAATACCTAATAAAGCTCCTATAGCTAACTCTAAAGGTTTTGTAGAAAGACTTACATTTTCAGATAATAAATATGCAGTAACTGACCTAATAAACAATGCCGTATAAGCCTTATAAGGCTCATTTGACATTTTGATTTCCGCCTTTTTATATCTTTTGTCATATACCTGTCTTTTATATAAAGCATGTAAAAAAACACCACCAATAGCTCCATATAATGAACAATTTGAACTCATTTCTACCGTCCTTTTATTAAATTTTCTAAAAAAGTGATTATTTTAATAAAAATCAAAATAATAATCAATTGCATTCATTTTTTTATATTATTTAAAAAAAACAGCTTTATGTCCTACTTTTGATACCTGGAATGTATGAGTGAAATATCTCCATAGCTGAATAGCTCGTTAGAACCCCTAATGAAAATATAAAAAGACCATCTATGGCTATATGAGTATTTGTTTGAAAATAAGGGTTTTTATCACATACAAAATTATTTACATTTTCACACAGATGAAAAAAAGAGCATAAACTATTTGAAGGAATTTTCTCACAGTTTTTTAAATTTGATGAGAGCATATAAATATCTACTGCGCAACTTATAGTTACGACTAAAATAGCAGAGGCAAATAATTTATCTTCAAAAATATAATTTATTCTCATAAAAAGTCCTTTGAGGAATTTAAAAAAAATACAGATTTTATAAAAAAGTAAAATCTGATGCAATAATTTTAAAATCTTTAGAAAAAAATGATGAAAAATATATCTGATAAAAGCTAATATACTTACTATAGAAAGTTACTAATCAAAAGGATTACCATGTTGAATTTATATATTCTTCCAATAGTCTGCTCACTTGTAGCTATTATCTATGGCTGCTTTTTGATCTATCTGGTGTTATCTAAACCTACAGGAACAGATAAGATGCAAAAAATAGCTTCAGCTATACAACAAGGGGCTAATGCATATTTAAATAGGCAGTACAAAATGATCACTCTAGTGGGTGTATTTGTATTTTTATTACTATCCTGGCAATTGGGTATTTTAGTTGGAATTGGGTTTTTAATCGGAGCTGTGCTTTCTGGAACTACAGGCTACATAGGTATGAACGTTTCTGTTAGAAGTAATGTAAGAGTTGCTCATGCTGCAAAAAAAGGAATTGGTCCTGCTTTAACTATTGCTTTTAGATCAGGCTCAATTACAGGGATGCTAGTTGTTGGCTTAGCACTTTTAGGACTTACTATTTATTATGTAATCTTGCAAGCAATAGATCTTCCTCAAAAATCTATTTTAGAAGCCCTAATAGCGCTTAGTTTCGGAGCTTCTTTAATATCGATATTTGCAAGACTCGGTGGAGGAATTTTCACAAAAGGAGCAGATGTTGGAGCTGATTTAGTTGGAAAAATAGAAGCGGGAATTCCAGAAGATGATCCTAGAAATCCAGCAGTTATAGCAGATAATGTTGGAGATAATGTTGGAGATTGTGCAGGAATGGCAGCTGATCTTTTTGAAACATATCTTGTAACGATCGTTGGAACAATTTTGCTCGGTTCAATATTTTTCAAAGACCCAGCTACTTCTAGTAAAATGATGTACTATCCATTAGCTATTGGAGCTGTTAGTATTATTACTTCTATAATTGGAACTTTTTTTGTAAAACTAGGCAAAAACCAAAATATTATGGGAGCATTATATAAGGGTTTTGTAACAACCGCTATATTATCTGTGATAGCAATTGGTATTGTTACATATTTCCTTTTAGGATTTAAAAGTACCTATCATGTAATAGATGAAATCTCTTTTTCTGGATTAAATCTATTTTATTGTGCGATTACAGGACTTGTTGTAACAGGTCTTTTGATGTGGTTAACTGAATATTATACTTCAACAAAATATTCTCCAGTAAAAAGTATAGCTCAAGCATCTACAACTGGACATGCTACAAATATTATTCAAGGTTTAGCTGTATCTATGAAAGCAACAGTTTTACCTGTAATAGTAATTTCCGCAGGTATACTGATCTCATATTTAAATGCTGAACTATATGGCGTTGGTGTAGCTGCGAGCGCGATGCTATCGCTCGCTGGAATGATTGTAGCTTTAGACTCATATGGTCCTGTGACGGATAATGCTGGTGGAATTGCACAAATGGCAGGCTTAGATAAAGATGTAAGAAAAATAACAGATGCTTTAGATGCTGTTGGAAATACTACAAAAGCTGTAACTAAAGGTTATGCGATTGCATCTGCAGGATTTGGAGCTCTGGTTCTTTTTTCTGCATTTGTTGAAGATGTGAGTAACTATTTCCCTGATATTGCATGTAAATTCTCACTGCAAGATCCCTATGTTATAATAGGTCTTTTCATGGGAGGTCTACTTCCTTATCTTTTTGGAGCGCTTGGTATGACAGCCGTTGGAAGAGCAGCAGCCGCTATTGTTACAGAAGTGAGAAGACAGTTTAAAGAAATTCCAGGTATCATGAAGGGAACTGAGCTACCTGAGTATGGAACAGCAGTAGATATTTTAACAAAATCTGCTATTAAAGAGATGATAGTTCCATCACTATTGCCGGTACTCGCTCCTATTGTAGTATTTTTTGTTATCTATTTTATAGTTGATATTACTGCTGCTTTCGTTACGATGGGCTCTCTTCTTTTAGGAACAGTTGTGACAGGTCTTTTCCTTGCGCTTTCAATGACAAGTGGTGGTGGAGCTTGGGATAACGCTAAAAAATATATTGAAGATGGACATCTAGGCGGAAAAGGCTCTGACGCACACAAAGCTGCAATTACAGGAGATACTGTAGGCGATCCTTACAAAGATACTGTAGGACCTGCTATTAATCCAATGATTAAGATTGTCACAATCGCATCACTTCTAATACTTGCAATTCTTTCAAAGACATTTTAATTAAAATAAAAAACTCCCGAGAATTCGGGAGTTTTTTTTATATAAGATTTAGATAGAAAAACATTAGTTATAATTTTTTCTAAATTTATAAATTTTTCCATTATAATTTATAGTCATAAGATCGATAATATTATCGTTTTCTTTATTTAAATCGAAATTTATCTGAGCAGGTTTTACCTTCATAAAAAAATCTTTTTCTGTAGAAGGATATAAAGGAATTTGAGGATAGTAGCTCCATTTAAGCATTAACATACTCATATGACCTTGCGATTTCATAAGAATCTTGCATTTAGAGCCATCTTGAATATTTGTATAATCACCAATAAATTTATATAACATCATAGGAACAATAATCGCTTGTTGACGAAACTCTTTTAAATACCATTTTTTATTTAAAATATTTTTGCCAATATCATAAATCCAAGCGCATGAATTTGAACAAACGACTACACCTTTTTTTGTTTCAGGACAAAATCCGATAAAAACTTGATGTCCACCTGTAGCGCCACCATGGAAAACGATCTCAGGTTTATATTGATAAGAGATATTCCACTCATGACCAACATCAAGATATGGGATCTCTTGAGGATGTCTAGATTTCAAAGCATCTTGAAGCACTGGATAGACATCTGTTTTATAAAACCCTAAATTAGCTTCAATAAATCTCGCCAAATCTTTAGCAGAAGAACGCAAAGCTCCGGCTCCTTCAAATTCTTTGCATCCCCAATGAGGGACTTTTCTATCTCTAATATGAGCCGCTGCAAATCTATTTTTCATCTCATCTGTAAGATGTACTTTTGAACTCTCCATCCCCATAGGTTTGAATAATCTTTCAGTTGCTAAATCTTCAAATTCTTGATTAGTTATTAAAGATATAATATGGCAAAGCAGACTTATACCAATATTTGAATAGCGATATTGGGACCCTGGTTCATAATCAAGTTTTAGATTTGATAAATAATCATATACATATTCGACAGAATACTCTGAGAAAGGATTATACATATCACTCATGATAAAATTTTCAGGCATATAATCAAATCCAGCTCTATGCGAAGCCAAATGACCTAAAGTGATTTTTTTACCATTATACTCTGGTAATTTCAGATGTTTCGGAAGATACATCTCTATTGGATCGTCGAGTTTTACATCTCCATTTTTTACCATCTCAGTTAAAAGAAGCGATGTAAATATTTTAGTAATCGATCCTGTTTCAAAAACAGCATTTTCATCGATAGGAGTTGGATCATCTACAGCCATCTGTCCATACTTATAAAATTGAGTTCCATTTTCATCGATTACAGCTATAACCATTCCTTGGCTATGGCCTTCATCCACACATTTTTTCATAATATTTTTTATCTCTTGGCTAGTCATAGCAAAGCAAATAAAGGGAGCTAGAATAATCGAAAATATAATCTTTTTAAAAAAATTCATAATATACATCCTAGTTTTGTTTATTTTAAAAGTGAAAAGATACTACAAATTTTTATAAAAAATGACCAGCAAAATGCGCTTTTTTAAATCAAAAAGAGAATAAAAAATACTAAAAAGAATTTTAAAGTTTATTTAAATAAGCTTTAAAATATTTGGTGTTAAGTGCCATTTCAAAATATTTTTATCTTTTTCAATATCCAATTTAGTACACCCTCCATTTTGGATATCAATCTCTATGGATGCTGTTGGATATAAAAGGTAAGAGATTATCTCTTTTATAGAAGGAAGATGACCTACTAAGAAAACTCTTTCATATTCAGATATAAAATCTAAACTCTCTTCTGCGGGAGACAGCGGTTTTACTTTTTCAGTCTCTATTATTTTATTTTCAGGAAATTTAAAAATATCTGCTACTATCATCGCTGTTTCATAAGATCTTTTTTTAGGGCTACAAATTATTACATCAAAACTAATATTTATTTTTTTTAATCCTTTTGCGCTAGATTTTATAATATCTTTTCCCTTATCAGATAAAGACTCTTCTATATCTATCTCTTTTGGATTTGCGATACCATGTTGCATAAGATATAAATTCATAAAACCTCTTTTTTTCTTCTAAAATCCAAATTACAATTTTTACTTTTTTAAAAAAATGAATCTTTTTATGTATGATAGATCTTTAGAAAAATTTTAGGATCATTTTGTATGAAAAAATATCTTTTTTACTTCTCAATAACAGTTTTATCTTTTTTATGTTCATATTATTTTTTTTCCACTCCAAAAC
>JAAKFX010000002.1 GCA_011064865.1 Candidatus Anoxychlamydiales bacterium | reverse complement strand
GACTGATACCTTTTTTTTAATGGGACAATATCTTAGTATTCCTTTTATAATTTTAGGAATATTTTTTCTGTTTTGGGATAAAGTAAAAAGCTTTTTCTTGAAAAACTTCTAAATGATGAAGTAAAATAAATTTATATTAAGAAAGGAGAAATTTAATGAATATTATTACAATTGCAGGACGTTTAGGAGTAGATCCAGAAGTTAGGTTTACTTCAAACGGACAAAAAGTTACAACTCTTAGAGTTGCTACAAATGTTAGAAAAAGTGGGAAAGATGAAACTGTTTGGTATAGAGTAACTATTTGGGGAGAGCATTTTGATAAAATGGTCTCATTTTTGAAAAAAGGTAGCGCTGTAATTATTGTTGGAGATTTAGCAAAACCTGAAATATTTACTGATCGCGATGGAAAACCACAAATATCTATGAACATCACAGCTTCTAACATTATGTTTAGTCCTTTTGGAAGATCTGATAAATCTGAAAGCCCAGCTGCATCAATTGAAAAACCTCAAAGCACTAATAGCGCAAATGTTACTCAACAAGAGTATGCAAGTTATGATGCAGGTGAGAAACCAAGTTCTGGCGAGAAAAAAGAAGAATTTTCAGATGATGAAATTCCATTTTAATTAATTTAAAAAAAATTATAAGGACAACTATGAAAATTACAGCTGCACAAAATCAAAATCAAAGAAAAATTGCTGATTATTTAATCATACCTTTTATAGAAGAGAAAAAAAAACCAAAACCGCTTTGCGCTATTGGTAAATTTTCAAATATTATAAAAGGTCCGATTCAAAGTAAGGATTTTGAGGGTAAAGAGTCTCAAATATCTGTTGTTTATGGAGCAAAAGAGAAAAGAGTCATCTTATTAGGACTTGGAAAACCCGATAAGATAGATGAATTTCATATAAGTTTGATTTATTCAGAAGTTGTAGCTTTTTTGAAAAAAAGAAAAGCTAAAACCGTAAATATCATAGTTCCTGAAAAATTAAATATCTCTAAAGAAGATCTACTTAAAGGAATTGCAGAGGCTCTATTTTTAACAAACTACGGTTTTGATAAGTTTAAACACTCAACTAAAAATGAAGTTGCGTCTTATCTAAAATCTGCATGTTTAATTGGAGTTGAGAAAAAAGAGCTTGCATTAGTTCATAAGGGAAAAATTATCGCAGATGGCGTTAATTTAACGAGAGACTTAGTTAATAATAACGCTGATGATGAAACCCCTCAAAACTTAGCAAAAATTGCTAAGAGTTTTGAAAAGATTTCAAAAAAAGTAAAAGTTATCATTTTTGATAAGAAAAAAATAGAACAAGAAAAAATGGGACTTTTACTAGCAGTGAACAAAGGCTCTGATAAAGATCCTGCCTTTATTATTGTTCACTATCATGGAGATCTAGATTCTGAAGATCATTCAGTAATCATAGGTAAAGGTATAACTTATGATTCCGGAGGACTTAGCTTAAAACCATCAACTGGAATGGATACTATGAAATCAGATATGTCGGGTGGCGCGGCTATTTTAGGCACTATGTACACAATTGCAAATTTAAATCTAAAAGTTAATGTTACAGCTTTAGTGCCAGCTACTGAAAATTCTATTGGTTCTAAAAGCTATAAACCAGGCGATGTATATGTTGGTCTGGGAAATAAAAGTGTAGAGGTGAAAAATACAGATGCTGAAGGCAGACTTATTTTAGCAGATGCACTCTCTTATGCTGTAGAAAAATTAAAACCTAATAGAATTATTGATATAGCAAGCTTAACTGGAGCTTGTGTTGTAGCTCTCGGTGAAGATGTTGCAGGCCTTTTTTCAAACAATGAAAAATTAGCTAAAGATCTAATAGCTGCTTCTAATAAAACAGGGGATCATCTTTGGAGACTGCCTTTATATAAAGATTATAAAAAACAGTTAAAATCAGATATTGCTGATCTTAAAAATATAGGAAATGCTAGAGAAGCTGGAGCTATTACTGCAGCGCTATTTTTAGAAGAGTTTGTAGAGAAAGTTGATTGGGCGCATATAGATATTGGAGGCCCTTGTTTTTTATCTAAACCCAAAGGTCTTCATCCGACTCACGCAACTGGAGTCGGCGTAAGGCTTTTAACATACTTTTTTGAGAACTTATCTATAAAACCAGCGTAAAAGCTACCCAAAGGTAGCTTTTTTATCATTAAGTGACTTTTTAAAAATTTATGGAAAAACAATTCTACATTTGGAAAATCTCAAAAAATGATGCTAAAAAAAAGCTATTAACTTTTTTAAAAGCAAAAACACATGCATCGAACCGTCAAATTAAAAATGCTTTAGAAAAAGGTCAGTGTTTAGTTAATAACAAAATCGAAAGATTTTCATCCATTTTATTAAAAGAGGGATCCGAGATAAAACTAAATAGAGCCTTTATAGATTTTGTAGAGCAAAAAAAAATAACCTCTTTAAAAATCTTATATGAAGATGAATTTTTGCTTTGCATCGATAAACCCTCTAATTTTGTCTCAGATGATAAAAATATCCATCTGTTTTTTTCAAAAAAATATACTCTACTTCATAGACTCGATAAAGATACAACAGGAGTTTTATTAATAGCGAAAACCCAAAAATTTAAAGAAAAGATGATTTGTCTTTTTAAAGAGAAAAAAATAATAAAAACATATTTAGCTTTAGTAGATGGTCAAATTAAAGAAAAAACAAAAAAAATTGAAAACTATTTACAAAAGATAAAATCTTTTCAAGGACAAAGTATTTACGGTTCATCTTCTAATGGCAAATATGCCCTAACATATCTAAAAGTCATTGAAAAATACAAAGATAAAACCTTTGTTGAACTAAATCCCATAACAGGCAGAACGCATCAACTGAGAGCTCATATGAAACAGATATCCCATCCAATTTTAGGGGATTATCTATATGCAAAGAGCTTTTATTGTAAAGATCAGGTCTCTAGACTGCAGCTACATTCATCTCAAATAGAATTTACTCATCCAGAGACTAATGAGAATATTGTAATAGAATCTGAGCTACCTGAAGATTTTATATTATAATATTTTAGAATTTATGCTGTGTAGATGAATTCAGGGATAAAATATCCATAGTTATTTATAAGTTTTATATCCCAATTTTTAATGTTTTTAGTGTTTTTCTCTGTTATAATTTGGTTTAGTTGATTGTGTATCATTATGTGATATTTAACAGCCCCAATGCCAGATATAGCACTAAAAACAAAAAGTTGAACTTGTTAAAATTATAGGCATTGCAAACATAGAGCTTATAAGTCCTAGCGATAAAAAACAAAGAGTTGATATTAGAGCTAATCCATGTTTATTTGCCGTGGGACTTAAAATATCCATGGCTTTTTTTTGAAGCTTAAAAATGTCATCATTTGAGATGACTTTACTAGATGAAGCAGCCATAATATCTTTTTGATTTCCTTACTCTGCTCTTTCAGCTTTAGGAGAATCTATTGAATCTTTCGCTCGCTGCTTTTTTTAAATATTTTGTTAGAGAGTGCATAGACGACAGCTCATAATTAGCTGCACTATTTAAGTTCTTAAGAGCTATTACAAAACAGAAATCTGATAATGTTTTTATCCCGCTTTGTTCTAGATAATAATAATTAGCATAAACTGAATAAAACAAAACAGATATTTTAATACACTCGATGAAAACAGCGCTTTTTGTATCTACTTTCTCTATGAAAACGAGAGTAGATAAGATTGCGGGTGTCCATTTGGTTAAAAATGAACCGACGGTAACAGGTGCTCTTGAAGGTATATAACTCAAATATGCAAAAGCAGCAAAGGAAATTGCTACCAAAATATGTTCATTTATTTTTTTTTCTTTTATTCTTTGTTTTATTTGAACTGTATTAAAAGCATCAGTTCCTGATGCTGGGGCTGTATCTGGGGTTGTAACAGACATAAAACCTCTTCTTAATATTGATTTTTTTTAATTTTTACATAGATAATAACGGATTTTCTTCTTTATGTCAAATGTAAAAATAAATTATTTAGTTAAATAGAGTCAAGCTTGTAATATATAAATAATGTTTATGTAATGATAATTAAAACTTTATTTGTTCTTCTTAAAAACTATTAAAATTTAGCTTAGTATTAGTTGCAAGTCCAAATAGCCAAGAACTTTAGCTGAAACTTCTTTTCCTTTTTGTAAAGCCTCTAGATCTTTTACGATTGAATAATTTTTATATCCATAATAAAACGTATAGATAGCCATAAAAGCATAAATATAATTAGAGTTTAGATACGTGACCGTTGCAAAAACAGAGCAAACTGTCCAAGAAAATTCTTTTAATCTGTTATGCTTTTCTATTGACTCTTGTATATTACTATTTAATATCTCTCGAGTTAATGGTTTTGAAGGTCCTCCATTAATACTGAAAGTCAAAATGCTCATATAAAAATTCTATTGTTTAGTTTTATCGAGAAAGCTTAGCATCATTTTATATTTTTTCAAATCTACAAAAAATGTTATTATATTAAATAATAATTAAATTTTTATTTTAAGGTTCAATATTGAAAATCCTCATCGTTAAAACATCATCTGTTGGAGATATCATCCAAGCATTTAATATTTTAGATTATTTTCATGATAGATATAAAAATATTGAAATAGATTGGGTGGTTGAAAAAGCAAATCTACCACTTGTAAATTCCCATCCTTTAATTAATAACGCTATCTGTTTTGATATGAAAACTTGGAAGAAGAAGATATTTAAAAAACGTACAAGGAAATCTTTTTTTAGCTTTATAAAGTTTTTAAGACAAAAAAGATATGATGTAGTTTTTGATCTTCAAGGTAATTGTAAATCTGGTTTAGTGACTCTTTTTGCTAAAGCTAATGATAAAGTGGGTTTTGGAAAAAAATCGGTTAGAGAGTGGCCTAATTTACTTTCTACAAAAGTTCATATCGATGTTGATACTAATATAAATATGAGACTGCAAAACTTAGAGGTTTTAAAAAAATATTTTTCGGATGATAAAAAAGTTGAAATTAAAGGGGGTAGATTAAAAATATCAAATATTCAAAAACTTATTTTGAAAAATATCTTATCTCATAAAAACCTTAAAACAAAAACTAAGATCATGGTATGCGCTGGCGCTAAATGGTCAAATAAACAACTCTCATATGAAACGCTTCTATCTTTTTTAAAATTAGTTCAAGAAAAATTAGATGCTTCGTTTTTACTTATTTGGGGAAATGATTTTGAAAAGTTTGTAGCTGAAAAATTGAATTTAGAGTTTTTGGAATCAAGTCGGGTTATTGATAAATTATCTTTTCCGGTTTGGCAAAATTTAATGAATGATGTAGATCTTGTTATCGCTATGGACTCATCTTCACTTCATTTATGTGGTACAATTGAAACTTATAGTTTTTCTGTATTCGGTCCTACAAGATTCGAGGTTTTTAAACCAATAGGGGATAGACATTTTTCCTATCAAGGAAAATGTCCTTATGATTATAAGTTTAAAAAACAGTGTCCTATTCTGCGATCTTGTATAACAGGTGCTTGCATTCGATATTTAAAATCTGAAGATATTTTTTCATCTTTTATTTCTTGGTGGAATAAAAAAAATAATAAAATACTTGTTTAAAAATGTAATTATTATTACATGTTATATTATATATAGAGATAGTTATTTACTCTCTATTTATGTTTTATAAAACATGTTCAAGGAGAAGGAAATGAAAAAATTATTATTATTAGTTATGACATCTGTTGTCATATTCGCTTTAAGCTCATGTGATGAGCAAGAAAAGAAAAAAGATAATCAAAAAGATAATCGATACAGAGAAAGACACGAAAAAAGAAGATGGTAATTTAAAATAGCGCCTTTATTTTTTAGAGGCGCCTTTTGTGCTCTATAATTATGTTAAACTTGATATTAACGTTTTTATCGCTTCATTAAATAAACCTGAATAGAAAGATTGTGTATTGATAATTCCTTCTGGACCATCACCTTTTTCATCAATTTTTCCAAATGCATTATTTGTTAGTTTTTTTGCTATATCAAGTGAATACTCTGGAATAGCTGTTTTTAGCTTTTGAATAGTGGAACTGATCTTCGCTTGAAGTCCCTCTAAAGATGATTGGTCAGTAGCTTCTTCTGCCGATTTTGCAAAAAATGTATTATCAGTCGCCATATTCATTATAGGAGCTATAGGCTTTGATTGTGATAATGTTGAGCTAATTTTTCTTTCAATAGCAGAAATAGTTTTATCAAAACCAAATGCACCAAATACAGTTACTCCAGCAGAAATAGTTTTATCAAAACCAAATGCACCAAATACAGTTACTCCAATAGATGCTATTGCTAAAACAGTCTTATTTGTCACTGCAGAATAAATTGTAACAAGAGTTCCGCTAGCTATTAATCCGGTTTTCAATGAATTAACGTATTTATTATTCAGTGCTTTATGCAAAAGATTTTTTGCTAATGTTTTCCCTGCGTTTAAACCCCACTCTTTCATATCGTCTACATTCTTTTTTCCGTTATTAAGGATTATGTCTATTATTTGTTCCATTATGTGTTGCCATTCAAGTAAGGGATCTTCAATCATTGATGGATATTTGAAATTTTCTAGATTTTCTAAAGTTGTTTTATAATTTTTTAACATATCTGGTAATAAAGCAGAAAGATTTTGTATTTGTTTTTGTTTATCATATATTTTTTGTGGTATAAGATCATTTAACTGGTGTTGAGTTAGATCCTGATAGTTCGTTAGATTTCTATTATATTTATCGTTCTCTTCAGATAATTGGTTTGTATACTTGTCTAATTTCTCTCTTAGTTTGGCCTCGGAATTTGTATATTCTTTTAAAAGAGTTGCTGCATCGGAAGAATTATAAATATTTCTAATTGCAATTTCCATATCATGGATGTCTAGTGTTGATATTCCCTTAAAATTATTAATAATCTTAAGGATTTCATTTTTAAGAGACATAACTTTTCTTTCTTTTTCATCAGATTGTTTTTTTAAATATTCTCCTTGTGCTTTTTTTAGCTTCTGAAATAATCCATCTTTGAAAAATGTATTAGATAAGATAGGTTTTAACATATCAATATTTGATGAATGTGATTTGATATTATTTAGATTTATTAATAAATTATTATACTTACTTATAATATCATCACAAAACTCTACATTTTTATTTTTTTGCAATTGATTCAAATGCTCAATAATTAGATCAATTTTTGAATGAAAAGTAATTGAAGAATCATTTAACACTTTATTTAAAGATTGAAGCGTTTCATTTATATGCTTTAAAAGTTTTATCTCTTCAAAATAAGATTTAATTTTATCAGTGTGGTTTCTTAGTTTGAGTTTCATATTAGTAGGAAGCTTGTAATCTTTTGCTACATCATCTTCCGGCAAAGAAGTTGAAATTGATTTAAACAAATCTTCAAACTCAGAATTTATTTGCTTCGTATTTTCTTTTACTCGCTGTTGTATTTTATTTAAAGAAGCTATGATCTCTTTTGTTGATTCATTTTTCGGTAGAAGAGGCTCAATGAATTTAAAGAAATATTCAAAAAATGAATTCATTTGAAGGGTAATATTTTGTAGGTTTTTTTTAGTCTTTCCAAAATCAGTCAGGCTTCTTTCTATTGTTTTTTCTAGTGGTAAAATATCTTCAAATGAGTCAAAGAACCTTTCTAAAGCAGTTATTTCTCTATCTAAAATTTCTTCCATTTCTTTGGCTTGAATTGAGTTTGGTCTTAAAGTTTCAGTTGTTTTTATTAGATTATTTGCGTCTTGTTCTAGGATAGGAAAAGTATCTTGTATTAATTTGTGTATTTTTCTATAAGAAAATTTAAGATCATTTAGAATTTCTTGTGGATCAAATGCTCTTGTTATTAAAGTTTCTAAAAGAGTATCTAAGTTTTCTTCTCTTTCTTTGTTCTTCGCATTTTGCGTTGTGATCAAGTTTTGTCCTTCGTGGGTTGATGAATCCGGGTTTTCATTGTAAATGTTATTTAACAGCTTTATTAGCATTGAAAGATATTCTTCAAATTTTTCTGGTTTTGAAAATAGAAAGTTAAAACCATCTTTTATAGCAGGATATAGAGCATTATCAACAACCTGTTCTTTTATCTTTGAGTCAATAAAAGTTGGTGCGAATTTTCTAATAGCTAATGAAACCGCTTGCACTAAAGGATGGGGATTAATTCCATATTCATTGAGTGCAAACCCATTTTGTTTTTTAGATTTTAATTCCTCTTGCTTTTGATATGGAGCATATAAAAGAAGATCATACAATTCATTCGCAAAATTTTTGATTTTTTTAGCTAATTCATCTGAGATCACATTTTTACGAAGCTCTATTGGTCTAGTTTCTGGAGACATTTTTAATTCATCTGAAAAATCTTGAATAACTTCACATAAAAAAGTATTAATTGCATATAGAAAATTTGATGATTTTATTGCATCTAAGGATGAGTGTATAATTCCAGGTGTAAGGTTTTCAATTAATTTTTTATGAAATCTTTTTATAATAAGATTATTAGGAATATCTTCTATTTTTTTTGCAATGAAATATGGGATAGCAAAAAGAGAAATTGTAACAGCTTTTATTGGCAATAAAATAATGCTTGGAATATTTTTTAAAATTTTAAATTTTAATATTTGAATTTTCTTAATAGTTTTGCTTAAAAATTTTATTTTGGGAATTAATGCATCATTTGATAATGTTTCAGCAAGTTTATCAAATAACTCTTTCTCATTTTTAATTTTTAAAGTAGGTGTAGATAAAATATCTGCAGATTTTAAACCATCAGAGGCGTAGTTTTCTTTGTTTTTTACTGTATTTTTATCATGAGCAAACAGATGAACTACTCTATTGACATTTTCTAAGTGAGAATTAAGGATTGTAAATATCGTTACACCAAACTCAGGTAATTTTTTGCCATCATCTAACTCAGTTCTTATTGTTGAAAGCGTTTTGTTTATACTACTATTTATATATCGTTTTGGAACCCATTTTATGAATAAATAATACCAAAATATTGTTCTGAACAAAGATATATGAGGAAAATGTTTTAGCATCACAGATCTAATCTTATTCAAACCAGGATCTTTAAATTTTTTTTGGTCTCTGTCAGAAGATGGAGGCACTAGCTCTTGAACAATTTGAAAATACGATCTAAAGCGTTTTGTTTCCTCTTCTTTTGTTTCCTCTTTCTCAATTTTTCCATTACAAGTCCTTTCAGTTAAATAAACTGTAGCAAATAAAGTTAATTTCTGAGCACAAAATTGAACTAGATCATCAGTCTCTTTTCTACAATCTTTTTGAATTGCAAGATTATTTGTTTCTGATAACATATTTCCAGCTTTTCCTAAAGCTGGATCTACATGATTTGGTCTAATGCGTGAGATTGGATTTCCCATAATTACTCCGAATTAACTTTCAAATTGTTTATATTAAATATATCTATAATAAATAATATTATAGCATAACACTTATTATTTGTTAAGTGTAATTTCATTAAGTTCAAACCTCTTGAAATTTATTGGAAACAATTTTATAATTTTTTTTAATAAAATCAATAAATATTTATGAATAAATTCAATTCTTTATTAAATATAGCAGATATTTTACTCGGCCCAAAGGGGTGTGAGTGGGATAAAAAACAGAGTTTTGAGAGTTTAAAAAAATACTTTATAGAGGAGGTCTATGAGCTTGTAGATGCTATAGATCTAAAAGATGATATAAATATTTTAGAAGAGCTGGGTGATGTGCTATATCTTGTGATTTTTCTAACAAAATTAGCTGAGACTAAAAATAAGTTTAATATGGACGGGGTTATTCAAAATATTTCTGATAAGCTCATTCGGCGTCATCCTCATGTTTTTGCAGATGTTAAAGTAGAGAGCGTTGACGATATTGTTAAAAATTGGGAGAAAATTAAAAAAGAGGAAAAAGCAGACAAAAGTAGTAAAGATCTAGTCCATTCTTTCCCTAAAAGTATGCCAATATTTTCAAAGATGCAAAAAATAATTAGAATATTGAAAAATAAAAATTTAATTGAAAAACCAAAGATAAAGCTGAATGAAAAAGAAATTCAAGATCAGCTTGTGAATCTTATTATACATGCTCAAATGAGCGATATAGATATAGATAAAATTTTAAAAGATAAATTAAAAAATTTACTTGAGAGTGAAAAAATTACCGGAGATGATCTCGAGGCATAAACCTTTATTCTTAAGGCTGCTACCTTCCGGTCCTGACCTGGTTCGAAGAGCTCTATTCCTCAAGGTCCCCGGTAAAAATTAGTACAAATATAGCAAATTTTAGCAATTGCTACAACTTAAATTATTTAACTTTTGTATCCAATCTAGTACTGAGATTTAACAAAAAAGTATCAGGGAAAAATTTCGCTAATATCTTAGCCGCATTGTCTCCATTGTGAGCCATTTGATTTGCAGATAAGATGCAAAGTCCAACTCCAAGTCCTTTTCCAAAGCCTGTAAAAATAACATCGTTATTACTTAAAATTGCTTTGATATCATTACTTAAAATGTTTTCTTTTCCAACGATTCTTTGAAATGTTTCAAAATCCATATCTTTTGTATCAGTTGGAGTTTTTATCTTTAAAGCGTAGGCTTTTTTAGAAGTAGTATCAGTATAAAGTTCAACAGAGCTAATTGTGCTAAGATGTAGAAGAGAAGCTAGCTCTTTTCTATTTATTTTATATGTCCATTTAGACTCTTCTCTATTCAATGCTGCATGTGGCGCTTCAACCCCAACTTTAGGTGCCCACCAATCTTTTCTGAAGATTGTGTGAAAGGCTGCTGTTTGTCCTGCACTATTTTCTGTCCATGTAGCTGCAAATGGTCTGTTTTCTCCACTTTTAGATAAAACTAAAATTAAATGACGAGTTCTATCAACTGCATTTGTTACATGAGAATCTGGTTGAATAATAGCTCTACCATGATAGCCAATATCTTGTGCTGAGACATGCCAAAAAGCATCTTTGTTTCTTTTAACATGAGAATATGCTGTTGTTCTAGCTGCTATTGTAATTGCAGCCATTACTTCACTCTCCATTGGATATGGAAATTGTGGAGTTAATGACGATTTTAAATAATCTTCAATATCTACATCACTTACAATGTTGATTTTGTTTTTAATTTTAAAAATAGCAATTGCTCCATCGTATTCAATGCCATTCACTAAAAGTGAAGAGTTTTTAGCTTTTGGTACGATATAAATCTGGTGATTTCCAGGATATGTCTCACCCCACTTTATACCAGATGCAACTGCTTTTACCATAAAACGTTTGCCTGTTAAAGAAGATGTTATTCTAGATCCATCTTTAGGATCAAAGACAACATATGATCCTTTTGCTTCTAAAAGTGCTTCGTCAACATTTTTGGCGAGTAGCACCTGAATGTTTTCAGGTCTATTTGCTTGAGTAGAGATTGTCTCTACTGCAAAAATAGATATACTTGTTAAGCACATTAATATTAAAAATGAAAAAGCTTTTCTCATTTTAACTCTCCTACATTAGTTGGGAAAATTTTTCCCATATGTTCGTATGCAATTTTTGTAACTTTTCTACCTTTTGGGGTGCGTTTTAAAAATCCAAGCATTATCAAATATGGTTCGTATACTTCTTCTAAAGTTGTCGGCTCTTCTCCGATTGCAACCCCAATAGTTTTAACTCCGACAGGACCTCCAGAAAAATGATCAATTATTACATTGATTATTTTTTTATCCATCTCATCTAAACCCATCTCATCTATAGATAACATTTTTAAAGCTAAGTTAGCAATATCTTTATCGATTATATTTTTGTTTTTCATCTGAATATAATCTCTTACCCATTTGAGTAAATTATTCGCAATTCTCGGTGTCCCTCTAGATCTTTTAGCTATAGTTGTAGATCCATCTTTATCTATTTTTACATTTAATATTTTTGCAGATCTTGTAAGGATTTTTTCTAAATCTTTATAGTCATAATAATCGAGCCTTGCATTAAAAGAGAAACGAGATCTAAGTGGTGATGATAAAAGTCCAGATCTAGTAGTAGCTCCAATTAAAGTGAACTTATTTAGTTTAACACTAACTCCTCTAGCATTAGGACCACTATCGATAAGCAGATCTAAAGTAAAATCTTCCATTGCAGGATAGAGATACTCTTCAATTGTTTTATTAAGTCTATGAATCTCATCTATAAATAAAATATCACCATCTTTTAAAGATGTTAAAACTCCTGCTAAATCTCCCGGCTTTTCAATCACTGGACCTGAAGTCACAACGATGTTTGTGTTCATAGTTTTTGCAATTATATTTGCAAGTGTAGTTTTTCCAAGACCAGGAGGCCCTGACAAAAGCATATGTCCTAAACTATCAGCTCTTTTTTTTGCCGCTCCTATGTATATATGAAGTCTCTCTTTTATATTAACTTGACCAACAAATTCATCTAAACTAATTGGTCTTAGAGGAACTTCAAAAGTTGTATCTTCTTTTTTTAGAGTTGATTCGATAAAGTTTTCATTCATAAGTTTTGCTCCATAATAATAAAAAATACATCTTTTTTAATAAAAATTCTAGCAAGAAAAGTATTTCACGCGCTATATCTATTTATCTGAGCTAATAAAAAAAGGAAAATTTAAATGGCACTTCTTCCAGATGAAACAATAGAAAAGCTTGCAAACAAAGGGATGATAAAACCTTTTGAAAAAAATCAAGTTAAATACTCTGATACAAAAAAATTAGTAAGCTATGGACTTTCTAGCTACGGTTACGATCTAAGAGTTGCAGATGAGTTTAAAGTTTTTACCAACGTATATAATTCAATTATCGATCCTAAAAACTTTTCAGAAGATTCATTTGTTGAGATCAAAGCCCCAACTTGTATAATTCCACCAAATTCTTTTGCTCTTGCCAGATCTGTTGAATATTTTAAAATTCCTCGAAATATATTAACTATATGCATTGGAAAATCTACATATGCTAGATGCGGTATTATTGTAAATGTAACACCGTTTGAGCCTGAGTGGGAAGGCTATGTTACTTTAGAAATTTCAAATACAACTCCATTGCCTGCAAAGATTTATGCAAATGAAGGTCTTGCTCAAGTTTTATTTTTTGAAGCAAAAACCGAATGTCTGATATCATATGCAGATAGGAAGGGCAAATATATGAAACAAGTAGGTATAACAATACCTAAACTTTAAATATTATTTGCAATTATTTTTTAAAACTTTATAATAAAGTTACAAAGACAGAATAAGTTAATTACATGGAAAGCAAAAAAAACAACATAACAATTACAACAAAGCTTTTTAGCTCATTGCTAAGATCTTGGTGGGTAATCCTGTTTTTACTTATTTGTTTTTTTGGCTACGATTTGGGAATAAAAAAGCGAAACAAAGCTATTTTTGAGATGAGATCAAAATATGAATCTCTATTAGAGCAACAAAAATTGGCAACTACTAAGAAAGAAGATCTTCAGCTTAGATTTGCAGCTCAGAGCGATCCTGCATGGATTGAGATGGTTTTAATGAAAGAGCTCGGTGTTGTACCTGAAAATCAAATTAAAGTTCACTTCAAAAACTAAACTTTCTTTTTTTTAATCTTCAGATAAGCTAAAAACAATAATTGATGAGCATTGTATTACTTATATTAGCTTTATTTTGTTTGATCTGTTTTTCTGCAGTTTTATCTGCATCAGAGACATCTCTATTCTCTCTCTCTTCATTTACGATAAATACCTATAAAACAGATGTTAATAAAAGAAAAAGACTTATCGCAAAACTTCTACACAGGCCGAAAGATCTTTTAGTTACTATTATGATGCTAAATATTTTTGCAAATATCTTAGTTCAAAATGCTGTCTCATCTTTATTTGGAAATATCTCATCTTGGGCTTTAAAAGTTGGTATTCCTTTGGTTTTGACACTATTTTTTGGAGAAGTTATCCCAAAATCTATTGCTCTTCCTAATAACAAGTTTATTTCCTATCATCTATCGCCTTTTGTCTCTTTTATATCTAAAATTATTAAACCTATTCGAATTGTTATTACAAAACTTACATCTTATGTATCTAGAGTGATGTTCTTTTTTTTAAAAAAAGAAAAGCCTCTATCTATTGAAGAGATAGAACATGTGATCGATAAATCTAAAGAAGAGAATCTTCTAACAACAGATGAAATTGATCTTGTTAAAGGTTATTTAAACTTGCATGATTCAAATGTTAAAGAGCTAATGCGTCCTCGTGATGAAATTTTATATTATGATATTAATGCTCCTTTAGATGAGTTGATTCATCTATTTGCTGATAAACAGTGCTCTAGAGTTCCTGTTTGTGATAATAATGTAGATGAAATGCTAGGCATTATCTCTTTGAAAAACTTTTTCATCTATAAAGATAGCTTAAAATCTACTCAAGATCTAAAAAAGTATTTAAAAAAGCCATTTTTTGTAGCGGAGAGTATGCAGGCCTTTGCGCTTCTTATAGAGCTTAGAGATAGAAGAGAAAATATTGCGATTGTTGTTGATGAATATGGCTCGATAATTGGTCTTATCACTCAAGAAGATTTAACAAATCAAGTTTTAGGGAAAATCTCTGATAAAAAAGATGAAAAGCAAAAATATACTATCTCGAAACAAAATGAGATAATAGCTAGTGGGAAAATGGAGATAGATGATCTTGAAGATCAATTTGGTATCTAATTAGATAGAAAATCAAATGCCGTCACAGTAGGTGGATTTTTAACAGATGAGATGGGTGATATTCCAAAAGCAGGGGATAAGATCAAAAAAAATAATCTGCTATTTTATGTTCTCTCTTCCGATCCTAATAGAGTAAGAAGAGTATATATAAGACTGCTCAAACCATCGAAAAAAGAGAAAAAACATGAATAAAACGATCTTTTTTTTATGTTTAGCTCTTTTTTGTGTTTTGACAGAGAGCTTTTTTTCAATGTTTGAGATGGCAGCGGTCTCTTTAAATAAAGTAAAGCTTCACTACAAAGCGAGCAAAAACAAAAAACAAGCTAAATGGTTAGAGTTTTTACTTAAAAACCCATCCTATCTATTTGGAACAACGCTTATCATGGTAAATACTGTTATGCAGATAGGATCAGAGGCTGCAAGAAGGTTTTATGAATCTCTAAATTTAAGCCCGGATATTGCGCCTTTTTCTCAAACCATAATAGTTTTAATATTCGGTGAGCTAGCCCCTTTATTTGCAGCAAGACGCCACTCTGAGCATGTAGCTTATCTATCAGTGCCATTTGTTTATCTTTTAGCTAGAATCTTAACTCCACTCGTTTGGGTGATCGGAAAAATATCAAAAGTATCGAATCTTATTTTCAAAAAACCAAAACTAGAATTTTTCCTCTCAAAAGAAGAGCTTAAAAAAGCGATAGAAGAGCCTGCTAAAAAAATATCAAAATTAGAAAATGAAAATATAAATGCAACTCTAAACTCTATATTTTCATTAAAAGAGAAAAAAGCTAAACAGATTATGATTTCTGTAAGTCATATGAAAATGATTCCATCGAATTTCACTCTAAAACAGATCAAAAGTGCACTAAATATCAGCTACTTTCCATACTTTCCAATCTATCATAAAACACCTTCTAATATAGTAGCAATTGCGTATCCCAGAGATCTTCTAAAAGCGAAAGATGAAAATCTAGTTATAGATTTTGCAAAGCCTTTTTGGTTTATAACAGAAGATATGTTTGTTTTAGATATTTTAAAACAGTTTAGAACTAACAACCAAAGCATTGCTATTGTCTTAGATAAAAATGGTAAAAATGTTGGTTTTATCTCTTTAGATCAAATAGAAGATGAAATCTTTGGTAAATACCCAATCTACATTGAGAGAAAAAAAAGCTCTAAAATCGTTATTGAAAAAACCCTTCCAGGGGAGATGAGCCTTGAAATATTTAATAAAAAATTCAAAGCTAATCTTCACTATAAAGATGCTGAAACTCTCTCTGAATTAATAACCCAATATTTAGGTCATCCTCCATCTTTAGATGAAATCGTACACTTTGAAAAATATGAATTTACAATAATCGAAACTTCTCTTTTAGGTGTCGAAAAAGTTAAAGTAAAAACAATTATCTGAATCTCTAATAGAATATTTTCTTTTAATGATGACATATAAAAATAATTTTAATGTGTTTTTTAAATTGTAAACAAAATTTTTTAATTGTATGGATTAAAACGAAATATAAGCACTTTTACAAAAAAAATTAAATATTGGTTTTAAATGATAATTATGTTAAAATTACTGCTTATAATAATAAGGGGCATATTTACATATGAGTTCACTATCAAATAGTTTATTGATGATTCCAAGAGAACTTCCATCATATTTAAAAGTAGCTTATTCGTTTCGTTATGAGAATGAGCCTAATGAAGGAAATTGCTTTATTAGAATTTATCACGTAGCTAAAAGATTTTTTTCTCTTATTAAGGAATTAATTTATTATAGACCATCTTATAGTGATTTTCAGAACAATAGAGAGAAGCTTAAAACCGATTTCGAAAATATCAGAGATAAACTGTCTGAAAATACAAAGCCTATTTGTATTTATTTTGTAAGTGCTTACGATAGCAATGGAGCTATTTTAGGTAACCAGCTCTATTATTATCATCATTATAAAATTGGAAATCTTCAGAAGCATTTTGCTGTTGCTCCAAAAATCGTTGCTTCACAAGATGAGATGAAAAACTTTATAACTCATATTAAAGAAAAATATCCTGACAGACCAATACAATTTGTTGATAGTGTGTCTCATGGATCCAAATCAGCATTGTCTATTCAAAAGCCTGGTAGTTTGATTAGCGAAGCGATCACTTATGGAAACCTTCGAGATGATCTTTTTGAAGATATCGCACCAGATGCAACAATTTTACTCGATGCATGTATGACAGGACTTGGAGATAAAAATATTGCAGATGAAATAGCAAGAAAAACTCCAAAAAGAACTGTATTGGCTCCAGGACCTTCAATGTATTTTTCTAAACCGGTTATCAGCAAAAAAGGGAATATTCCTAGAGTCATCTCAGCAGTACATGGTTTTGCTATTTTTAATGCGTACACATGTAAATCATTTTGTTATGATAAGAAGATGCCTAGTCAATATCCCTATGTAAAAGATACAGCCCTTCAGAGCGATATACTCTGTTTAGCAAATTTCCCTTTGCTACTAAATTCTTGGCTTGATTCTTATATTCGAGAAGATAATAAAGAGCATAAGAAAAGAGTGATCGATATATTTAATCAACTTTCTGCTGAAACAAAGCAACTTATTACTAAACAAGTGTGGCTAAATAATGGATCACCATCAGCTGATTGTGGTAATTCATATGGAGAATGCTTTTTAAGAAATAATCCACTTCATACGACAGTAAGACAAGCTTTTAGAAAAGTTCTTAATGAATTAATTTATGAAGTACGCGATGAACCTGCGGTTCGTTGGGCGAAGATGTGGTTATATATTCAGAATATATTACAAGCCTTAGGTGCATGTTTTCGTAATCTACGGGGACAGTCTGCTCTTGCTAGAATTTAAAATTTAAAAACTATAACTCTAAAAGTTTAAGATTTTAATTTTTTAACAAGTCTTATAATAATTTTCAAAGCTTTGTCTATTTCATCTTTTGTAGTATTTCTAGAAAATGAGAATCTAATAGAAGATCTGACATCTTTAGGGTTTATACCCATATTCAAAAGTACTCTAGATGGTTTTATAGAACCTGAAGAGCAAGCAGATCCATGAGAGGCTAAAATATTTTCTCTATCTAAAAGAATCAATAAACTCTCGGCATCGACATTTTTAAAACATATATTAGAGGTATTGCAAATCCTTGGGCCCTCACCATTAATAGATATATTTTTTAGGTTTTCTATAAGAGTTTTTTCAAAATGCTCTCTTAGCTTTAACATATTTTCTCTTGCTTTTGGAAGATGTTCTTTTAATAAATCTATAGCTTTTGAAAACCCAACTATTCCTAACATATTTTGAGTGCCAGCTCTTTTTTCATCTTCTTGAGGTCCTCCAAATAAGAGGGGAGTGTAGTTTACATTATGTTTAAAATAGCAAAGTCCAATGCCTGTAGGTCCATGCATTTTATGTGCACTAAAAGCCATAGATGTAGTGCCTTTTGGAATAGAAAAGTTCTCTTTGCCAAGTAGAGCAACTGCATCTACAAAAAGATAGATATTTTTGTTTTTTGCTATTTTTGCAATTGTTTCAATATCTGTTTTTACTCCAGTCTCAGAATTCACAGCTGATATTACAATAAGTTTTGTGTTTTCTTTTATAAGGGGCTCAATTTGCTCAGGGTTTATAGCGCCATGTTTTTTAACATCAACAAAAGAAATATCAAATCCTTTCTTCTCTAGGTGTTCTAATGTGTTATAGACGCATGAGTGATCAATATCGCTAGCGATAATATGAGAGTTAGAAAAATGCTCAATTAATGATCTAATGCCAATGTTTACAGCTTCAGTGCCGCCAGATGTAAAGATTAGATCTCGAGGTTTTACTTTTAAATATGAAGCGATATTCTCTTTAGCTTTTTGAAGCTCTTTTTTTGCCATTTTGCCATAAAAATGAGTAGATGATGGATTTGCAGGATAATCGAGCTTATTCATAGCTTCAAAGACTTCCTTGTCCATCTGAGTTGTGGCGTTATTATCTAAATAAATTTTTTGAATCATTTTTGAACGATTTTGATAACTAATGCAGTAATATTATCACTACTTCCATTATTTTTCGCTTCTTTTATCAGAATTTCACAAAGATTTTTTGGATCTTCAAAGGTTTCAATTAATATTTTGATGTTTTCATTCGAGATATAATCTGTCAGTCCATCTGTTGTAAGTAAAAAGATATCTCCCTTGTCATATGGCGTACTATTAACGCTAGGCTCTATTTTAGGATATGTACCAATAGCTTTTGTTATGATGTTTTTACAAGATTTTTTGTTAAAAACTTTATTTTGATCTTTTAGTTTATTTATCAGTGAATGATCTTTAGTCAGCTGAATTAAACTGTTTTTTTTATAATGATAGATTCTGCTATCGCCTACATGTGCAAATATAGCATCTGTAGATCTTAGGTGTAAAAAACATAGAGTTGTTCCCATTCCTAAAAAATCGATATTTGCTCTACTCAAGTTGTAAATTCTGCTATTCACTTCTTTTATTGCTAGATTTATGTGATAGATAACATTTGCAGTAGAGATGTTTGAAGTTATTGTTTTCAAAAGTAAGTTGTTAATCTCTTTTGTTGCTGTTTGAGCTGCAATATCACCAGCTTTATGACCTCCCATACCATCGGCAACTGAAAAAATAAGGTTATCTTCTAAAATTTCAAAAACATCTTCATTTTTTTTTCTTATATGACCGATATCTGTTAAACCATAAACTTCAATTTTTAGATCCATTTATACGCCTTTGATAAATATTATGTTCAATACACTAAGTGCATTGAAAGTTGCATGTAAAAATATAGGTGATATTAAAGATTTTTGTTTTTCATATAAAAAGCTTAAAAAAACACCTAAAATAAAAAGCGAACCTAAAATAGTAATATTTGCAAGTTTTTGAGAAATTGCAAAATGAAAAAATGCAAAAATCACACTTGTAGCTAAAATAGCTAAAGATCTATTCATGAACTTTTTAAAAAGATTTTGCAAAACTCCTCTAAATAAAAACTCCTCTATTATTGGTGCTATAACAATAACAGATATTAGAGCCATTACAAAAAAGATTGGATTCTTGAGTGAGGATTTAATAAATTCTATCGCTAATTGATTTGGCACTTTTGTCACTTTAAATATAAAATATACTAAAATATCAAAAATAGATGAGAAAAAAGAGACTAAAGGAAAGGCTATAAGCCAGCTCAATACCCCTAAAATAACATCCCTTTTTAAGGTCGTTTTATCAATTTGGCCTCTTTTTATTATTGAAAGTGTAATGTCTTTTTTCACTCTAAAACAAAATAGATACAAAACTAATATTAGAAAAAGATTCAAAGCTAAATTTATCGAAAAGACAAAACCTAAAATATTGGTATTTGACATTAGATTTTTAAATAGTCTTACAACTAAAGGTCCTATTAAAAAAATTGTCACAGCATAGATTAAAAATACAAAAAAACCATAGCTATAGGTAATGGGTACTTTTTCATCTTTTTCAAGCTTATAAAATCCCTTATAATATGCTATAGCAGACGTTATAAGCATCAAAAGAAAAAATAGTATAGCGCTTTGAATCTCGTCTTTTAGCACTATATCTGTGCTTGCCATTAGCGACTCTTTGATAGAGCAATATAATCAGAAATTCTATCAGAGATATCTTTCGCTAGTTGTTTATGAGCCAGTCCCATTCTAGAGTTTTCATATTCATTCGATCCCCAAACAGTATTTTGATAATCTTCTTTAATAGCTCCTTTCGCTATATAATAATTATCCTTTAAACACTCTTGTAGAATAACTCTTGGTTTTTTAGATCTAACATCTACTATTCTTATTCTCACTGACATATCAAGATTAGTGATGTTATCTTTTTTTAGCTCAGTATGATTAATTAGCTCTAAAAACACTAAAAATTCATTTGGCTCAAATCTATCTTTCATCCAAGATACATTTACATCAAATGGATTATCAGTATTTGTTAAAAATTCATCAATCTCATCAGTAGATGCTAAAAATATACTTTGATTTGTTGATAGTTGTTTTTGAACTAAATGAGTTAACTCTTCTGAAATGCTCCATGGAAGATCATAAGATGTTGAATCAATAATTGTTCCAACAGCTACGACAGGTCTAGCTCTTCCATCATCATAATATTTAGATACATGTTGTTGTTCACTCTCAGTTTTATTTTCACATGATGTGAAAATAAACAAAGACAAAATAGCCACTGCTAAAAACTTTATCATTTTTCCCCCGGAAAATAAAATAATACTAATTTGAGTGTAGCAGATGTTTTTTATTCTTGGCTAGTTAGTTTTTTGTAAAACTGCAGCAGACAAATTTTTTAAAGTAATTTTGTTTTGATAAGTCCTCTCACTACCATCAAAAGTATCTAGCAAAACTTTGTATTTTCCATCTGAAATTTCTACATTGATATCGTTTTCGCTTGTATTGAATATTACGATAAAATCATTTGATAAAATTTTTATAAAATTTTTCTTAATTTCAAATTTTGCTTTTTTGTAGCTTAAAAAACTTTTGTGTTTATTTCTAAACTCGATTAAAAATTTTATAAAATCAAAAAATTTTATCTCATTATTCCACAAAAAATAGTTCAATTTATTATCTTGGCACCAAGTATTATTATTACCATTTTTTGTATGTAGATATTCATCTCCCATATATATCATTGGAACATCTTTTGAAATCATCAATGCGAGCATAAAATTTTTAGCTTGTCTAAGTCTTATTTCGTTTATTTTTTCATCATCTGAAAAACCTTCTATTCCATAATTTTTGCTAAAGTTAAAATCATTTCCATCTCTGTTTTTTTCTAAATTTTTCTCATTATGCTTTTTCTCAAAACTCACCAAATCATTTAGAGTAAAACCATCATGGCAAGTTACAAAATTAATTGAATTTACATCTTTTTTCCCCAAAATAGCGTCTACAAAATCTTTTTCTAAATTTTCATCGCCTTTTATAAATTTTCTTACAACATCTCGATATTTATCATTCCACTCATAAAAATTATATTTTGTAAAAAATCCTAGTTGATTGAGATTTGCTGCATCCCAAGGCTCCGCAATCAGTTTTATGTCTTTTAATTTTTTTTCATTTTTTATCATCTCTAATATTAAAGGCTTTTCTAAGGTTATACCATCTTTTCCTCTAGTTAATATCGATGCTAAATCAAATCTAAATCCATCAACATTAAAATTTTCTACAAAGTAAATCAAAGAATCTACAATAAGCTTAGCTCCCACTTTAGAGTTCGCATTACATGTATTTCCGCATCCTGAAAAATTTAGATGATTTTTGTTTTCATCTAACAAAAAGTAGTTTTTATCTTTTATAGGATTTTGCATATGGTTATAGACAACATCTAAAATTATTTCGAGACCATTTTTATGAAGATTTTCTACTAAATTTTTAAAATCTTTTTCAGAGCCATATCTTTTCATAATAGAGAAAAAAGATACAGGGGAGTATCCCCAAAAATTAAAAAGCCTTTTTTTTGTATCAGGATCAACAGCGCTATATGAATTTTCATCAAATTCATATATAGGCATCAGCTCTATTGCATTTACCCCCAATTTTTTTAAATAATCAATCTTTTCTATTATCCCTAAGAATTTACCGCTATTTTTTGTCTTAGTAGATATATCTTTTGTAAAAGCTCTCACATGCATTTCATATATAATTAGATCATCAAATTTTATATTTGGTTTTTGAATTTTTTCTAGATTTTTTAGTTCTTCTTTATTTTCGAAATCTACTTTTGCAAAAAGATATGTATCTTCATCTGTTTTAGCTCCCCAAGAATTAGGTGATGCAAAAGATCTCGCATAGGGATCTTGTTTAATCTCATTTTCTACCTTATAAGCATAAAGTGTATCTTTAGGAAGGTTTTCAATCTCTATATGATGAATATTATCATTTCTATTTAATTCAATTTCTTTAGTTGTTTTTCCATTTTTTAAAACTAAAAACACATCTTTGTTTTCAGAATAAAATGCAAAATTTATCCCTCTGTTTTTCGTAGATATAGATATGCATATCCTAGATATGCCCAAAGGAGAGCTTTTTCCTTCTTTTATCTCAAGTTTTTCAAAAATAGACACTTTTTAGCTCTTTTTTATCCTTATCAGATTGTAGCTATTTTTATATTTTTTGATAGTGCAAATAGTAAAATATTTTTTAATTCAAATAAAAACTATATACTTCATTTTCTAAAGATATCTAACATCTTTAATAAAATTCATCATTATGTTATAATTATTTTTAATGATGATTCAAAAATCATAAATAAGGTTAGTTTTATGATGGGCGCAGGCATCGGAGCTTTAGGATACTCTTTGTTATGCTATTAGAAAAACTGGACAAGAACAAAGTGTTGATAAGGATGAGGGCGATGGATCGAGTAAAAAGCCTCAAATAGTAAGAAAACCACCTAAAACGACAATTATTGATGGAATAGTACATATAGAATTACAAGAGATGCCAAAAACCACTGAAAAAGCTACTGAAGTTTATAATAATACTAAAAAGTAAAAAATAAATTTAATACAAAGTAAAAATTTTAAAAATTAAACAATATTGAAAAAAATAAATTTATATATTAAACTAGATCAAAACGTTGAGCTATATTTTTCTAAAAATTATTTTGTCTATAAAAAATTTTTATGATAAAAATGTATGTCAAAAATAATTAATATTTGGAGGATAACAAATGTCATTTGAAAATGCCAAAGCAAATCTAAAAGAATTTTCGAAAGAATTAAATCTTGAGGGTTTGGGGTTTGATGAAAACAACACATGTATTTTAGGGATTGATAACACATTTTCTTTGCATTTAACATATGAACCAAATTCAGATAGATTGTACTTATACTCACCTCTTTTAGATGGACTTCCTAAAGATGATAAAATCGTATTGAAACTTTATCAAAGACTTCTTGAAGGATCTATGCTAGGTGGCCAAATGGCAGGAGGAGGAGTAGGAGTGGCAGTAAAAGAAGAGTTAATTCTTCTTCACTGTGTTCTGGATATGGGCCTCGGTGTTGATGCATCTGCACTTCGTAGATTTGCACCACTTTTCGTTGAGACAGTAGAAAAATGGAGAAAAATAGTAACGGATATTTGTGAAGGAAAAGAGCCTGAGCCGTTTACACTTCCACTTCCTGGAGGAGCAAAACCACCAGAGATGCAAAAACCTGGAGAGACAGGTGGTGGCGGATTCGTAAAAGTTTAATTCATAAAATTAATCTAAAACAAAAAGCAGTTAAAAAAGCTGCTTTTTGTTTATAAATAATTCTCACTAAATAAAAAGCTAAAAAAAAAAAAATTAAGAAAAGATATGTAATTTTTTTGTAATTTGTTTCAACGCACTAAAAGTGTCTAGCTTGTTATTATCTAATTCTTTTTTTATACTTTTTATGCTTGTCATTACAGTTGAATGATCTCTTTGAAAAATTGTGCCTATTTTCATAAAAGGCATTTTTAAAAGCTCTCGACAAAGATACATTGAAAATTGACGGGGGAATGTACACTCTTTTGTTTGAGATTTACCTAAAATATCTTTTGAAGTAAGTCCAAAATATATTGAGACTTCTTGTATGATTTTTTCAGGATCTAAATCCTTTTCTTTTTCTTCTAAAATAAGAGGAGATAAATAGTTTTTAATCTTATTTGCATCTAAAGACTTTTGATCATCCAAATGCTCATTTAAAGCGATAGTTTTTAAAGCTTTTTTGATCGATGTTATATTATTGAAATTATCAATAATGAATTTTTCTATCTCTGCAGCTAAATGTAGATTTAAAAGACTTTGTTGGCTTTTTAAAACTAATTTAAAATCTGATTTTTTTAATTTTTCTAGATATAGAGATATACCCCATTCAAAACGAGAGGTAAGCCTCGGCTCAATATCATCTAACATGTTAGGTGCTGAGTTAGCACTTAAAATGATGGGTTTTCCCATTGAATGAAGTGTATTAAAAGTATGGAAAAATTCTTCTTGAGTCGCAAGCTTTTTAGAAAAAATTTGAGCATCATCTACAATTAATACATCTAAGTTTCTATAGGTTTTTCTAAATTCTGCCATTGCACTATTTCGAATTGCATCTACGACATGATTGGTAAAAGTTTTAGCGCTTACATAAAAAACATTTAAATTTCTCTCTGTAAATTTATGTGCTAAGGCTTGTAATATATGCGTTTTACCAGAGCCTTTTGGGCCATATAAAAAAATAGGATTAAAGCTGCTGGTATTAGAGCTAGCCGCTTCTTTTAAGAGTTTTAAGGTTATCAGATTTTTTTCAGATGCTATGAAAAATGAAAAGGTTAAATAAGTTTGAAGTGTCTCTGATGTAAATTGTTTTTTTATCTCTTTTGTTTTGGGTTTTTGATAAGAATCTTTAATAGAGAGATGAATTTTTATTTTATGAAAATTTTCGTTATAAAAACCCTTTTTTAAAATAGGTCTTATATGCTCTTCGAACCATTTTGCTTGGAAATAATTTTCAGCTTCTAAATATAGATTACATGCATCAAATTTTAGAATTTTTAAACTAGAGAGCCATTTGCTTACAGTAGATGAACCAATTTTTTTTTCTAGATCAACTAAAAAAAGCTTCCAAGCTTTCATGTTTTCATCAAATTTTTCTGTGTTTTTCTATTCATTATCCACTGTTGCAATATACCAAATAATGAAAAGAATAAATAGTAAATATTTAATCCAGATGGCATTTTGTAAAATATTACTGTAAAAATTAGTGGCATTAGAGTAGCTAATGCTTTTTGTTGACGCTCTTGATCAGTTGCAGGTCCTGTCGTTTTTATCGGTTTTTTAGTCATATATTTTGATTGTAGATACATAACTATTCCCATTATTATAGGAAGAAGATGAAACTCTGTGCCAATTAAAGGAATTGGTCTGCCCCAGCTAAAAACAACATCTGGAGCTGTTAAATTGTTTATCCAACCAGGTATAAAAGACGCTCCTCTAAGCTCAAAGGTTGATTTTAATAGATCAAACATACCGAGTAGAAATGGGATTTGAATAACCATAGGAAAGCAGCCCATAAGTGGATTTGAGCCTTTCTCTTTATATAGCTTCATCATTTCCATTTTTTGCTTTTGAGGATTGTTCGCATATCTTTTTTGAATCTCTTTCATTTTAGGAGCAAATTCTTGCATTTTAGTATTTGCTTTTATCGACCATGCATTTAATGGATAGAGCATTAGTCTTAAAACAAAGGTAAGTAAAATTATAGACAGTCCCCAAGATGCAGTAGTTTTGTGAAATAGCTGCATTAAGCTAAACATAAGTTTTGCAAAAGGCTCTGATATAAATGCAAAAATACCATGAAAACTTTTAGCTTTGATATATTCTGGGTTGTAACCTGTTATTGCATTTGAGTACGTTGCATCGACAGCATTTAATATGTTTTTTGCAAAAGGTCCTGCAAAAATTCTAAAATTTGTTTTTTCTCCATTTGATTTTAAAGGTAGAAACATCTCATAGCCTGGATATTTATCAGCTGGATATAAATTGTATCTTTGATCGATTTGAGTGAGTCTTGTTGGAAGTGAGTTTCCAGCTATATATTTCGTTCTATATCCCGGTGGGATTTCAGTTAAAGGATCTATAATAAGTCCTAAAAATCCATTTGAGTTACATGTCCAATCAGGATAGATCGATGATACTGTAGTTATACCTTTAGGCAGAGATAGTTGATCTACAACATTTTTTTGCTTTCTATATGTTCGCATTTTTAAAACTGGTGATGATCTTCCCGATGTGAGCTCTACTTCTGGAACTCCAGATGTTAGCCATAAATTTTTAGCATCACCATCAATACTAACACTCATATCAAAAGTATAAGGGGCTTCTTTAGCAAACTCATAGGTTTTTGTAACTCTTCGATTAGAAGATGTGAGCTCAAATTCAATTAAATCTTTTTCAAGTCTTGTAAGTTTGTAGTTAGCATTTTCTATCGCGTCTGTATCGCTCACTATATTCAATGAATAATAACTAGGACTAATACTTGGATGATCTACTAGATGTCTTCGAATTAATGGATAATAGCCGCTAATAGTGGGTTTTTGTTCAACTATTTTGCCATCTTCATAGATTTGATAGGAATTTAAAGGAAATTTTGCATTATCTACAGATTGAGATTTTATCTCTCTATCGAAATTTATCTCATTTACTATACTTTTTTGGTTTTCTTTTGTTTTAAATGGTAGATTGATCTCTGATATTGATCCGCCTTTTGTTGAAAATACTACTTGTAGAAAATCATTCTCTAAAACATAAAAACTCTCTTTTCCTGTAGGTTGGACTATAGGCTCTTGTTTGAAATCTTCTTTAACGACTGTTGCAGTCTCAGTTTGAACTGTTTTAGGAGCCTGAGTTTTTTGTGGAGGAAATATAAGTTGCATTACATAAAAACTAGCTGCAAGAACTATAATAAAAATAATAGTACGTTTATCCATCTTTAATGACCTTTTCGATGCTTTTTAAGATATCAATATAGCAAAAACTTGAAATGCATTCTAGATATTTTGTTTCTTTTCTATCTCATGTAGAAAATGAGAGAATTGATCCGTAGCTCTTAAGTTATCAAGCCACTCATCATCTAAGATCTCTTCTATAGGGGGGAGCATATCGATCTGTTTCGCTTTTTCTAAAAAATTTATAGCTTCTGTATATCTATTTGTTAAAGAATATAGACATGCTAAATGATAATATGCATGTTGATTGCCAAGTTGACCCGCTTTAATTAACTTTTGCTCAGCTTCTAAATATTTTTTTTGCTGACTCTGAGAATCTAAATTATCATAAGAGTATGAAATTAATGTAAGACCCCATTCTAACCAGACATTCTCATCTTCTAAATCTTGTTTTGTCGCTAATTTAAAACAATTATTTGCTTTTTCAAAATATTCGATTTTAGAGTTCACCTCTAATAGATGTGAAAAAGATAGCGCTAATCTATAATGAATCTTTTTAAAATCTGGATCAACTAATAAAACATTATTAAAAATCTCTATAGCTTTTAAATAATAGCTCTCTTTTTCAAAAAGATCACCTAAAAGATCTAATGCACAAGCATAATAAAATATCCAATCAGGATGAGATAAAATTGCATTTTTTTGAAGATTTAAGGCTATTTCAAATTGTTTTATCGCTTCTTCTAATGTAGCTTGATTTAAAGTCAGCTCTGCTAGAGCTGTTAAATTTTTTGCATAATCAAAAATAATAGCTGGACATGCAGGTTTTATATCTATTGCTTTTATAAAAAATTTAGAGGCTCTCTCTAACATATCTATATCTTCTAACTCTTTTCCAATTTTTAAATGCGTTAGGGCTATCTCACTCCATAGCTCTGGATTTGTTCTATCTAAAGAAAGTCCAATTTGAAATTTTTCTATAGCAAAAAAATCATAATCGATGTCGCTATAATAAATTGCAAAAGCTTTCATGCATACTCCATAAGAGAACCAAAGATCGCTCTCATCTGAATATAGATCAGTTGCTTTCATTATTTTGTTTTCAGCTTCAATTATCAAATCTAATCTATTTGTATACGCACCTAAAAGTGATAAAGATTCTACCCACTGCCCCATTACAGGATTTGATTTTTTATTTCTTCTTTTAGCTCTTATACATTTTTCAATAGAAGCTCTTAGCTTTTTTGTATCTTTATTTAATTTCCCGCTCTCTCCAAGCAAATTCGCCCAATCTAACCATAAATTAGCATCTAAAGGATTTATCTCTAAAGATGTCTCATAGTGTTTATTCGCTAAAATAAAACACTCTTCATCTAATGTATTTATATATAGTTGAGTATATGCATGCGCAATCGATGACCACGCATCAATGTATTTATTAGATTTTTGAGTTGCTAATTTAAAATAATCAATCGCTTGAATATAAATATTATTGTCATTAATTAGCTCTCCCATTTTTAAATAAGCTGTAGCTAGATCATTTAAAAAAGGAGCAGATTTCTCTTTTTGATGATTCATTGATTTATGAAATTTTTCTATAGCTTTTTTAAGATCAATAGCCTCGCCAGAGTGCTCTGCTATTTTTGTGTATATTAAACCTAAATCCCAATATAGCTCAGATAGAATATCATCAGTTTGATTTTGTGATAAAAAAGCTGCATGCTTATACTTTTTTTTCGCTTCTAAAAAGTAGTGATACTCATCTTTTTGATTTCCTAATACAAACAATACATTTCCCCAAGCCCACCAAAAATCAAAAACTTCAGAATCTAAACTAACTGCTATTTTAAAATTTTTACTAGCTAAAACAAGTGCCTGGTCTTTATTAGCAGAAGTGCCATATTCAAAAAAAGCAAGTCCCTGTCTATACCAAATTAAAGGGTTTGTAGGATCTAATTGCGCAGCTTCATTAAATAATTTAATTGCAGTTAAATCTTCTTTTGACAGAATCTCTTCTGCTTTTGCTAAAAGAGTAGATGCTAATTTCTTCTTCTCATTAATTGGTAGATTCTCTAGCTCTTCTGATATATTAGTAAGCTTTAATCCCTTAGCAAAACTTTGAGGAAAAAATTTGTTATATAGCTTTTGTATGAAATGTATTTGGTGCATATATTTTTACTTTTACTTGCCCCATTATAAGATGAAGCGCAATTTTTCTCAATTAATTAGCATTTTTTAAATTGTCGTATAGTAAAATTTTTACAATAAAATCCTTTATTTTTCAAATTAAAATTTCTTATATTAAGAACATAATAAGACAATATGTATTCTTTTTAAAAAAAAGTTTTATATAAAAAATATAAGATTTTTCAAGCAAAAATACTCCACTGAAAATGGAGTATTTTTGTGAGAATTATTAATAAAAATTTTTATAAAAATATTTTACATAATATTTTAAAGAAAAGCCCAGCTATTTTTAGATGGGCTTTTGTTTTAATATATAAGCGTATGAGCTATTTCATATTTGCGATAATAATACGTTCATTTTATATTCCATAACTTAATATAGATAATATGATTGAATTAACATCTACTTTGACCAGTAACTGTTTGAATATAGTCAGTTCCACGTATAGTTTTTTCTGCCCAGTACAAAGGTCTTTGAGTTACTGGGTCATATTCAACTTTTAATGAATCTGGGACAAATGAAGTTTTTGGATCTTGAACTCTTGCAAATTTCTCTTCAATTTCTTGTGCGATACAACTAGAAATATCTAAATAATCAACTATTTGCAAAGCTCCATAAACAATAGATGCTGCTCCTAGTAAATAAGCTGCTATTTTTTTAGAGTTTGAATCTGTTTTATGAGCATAAACCATAAAACTAGCTCCAGAGGCTACAAAAAGAGCGCCGGGTACCAAAGTGTTAATAGATCTCATATACTGTGATCCTTCAGGTGAATAAGTTATATAAGTTGGAATAGATCGAGCCGTTTGAACTGTTTTTGAAACTACATCAGTTGTGTGTTCTAATACAGATTTTGATGTTAAAGAAGAAAAGGCATTTGATGCTTGAGTAGCTACTGCACCAAGACAATTACCAAAACTTGCAACTGGTTGACTAAAACTGAAACATGACATTTGTTTACTCCTTAATTTTTTTTTTAGATGAATAAATATAATAATGATAAAAAATTAATACAATGTATTTTATTAAAACATCACTATTAAAATATTTATTTGACAAAATTTTATTTAATAATATTTCAATGATTCCGGGATTTAATTAAAAAGATAAAAAATATTTCTGAACATTTCAGTCTTTTCATATCTATAGTATATGGATATTCAATTAGAAGCATCTGCTATTTTCTGAATCACTTGTAACAGCATCTCTAGCTATAAATTTTAGGAAAGAATACTCAGGTTGTTCAGTATGTGAATTATATTTAACAATGAAAGAATCTGAAAGAACACTACCAGGCATCTTTCTAAATTTTTCATCATAGTCAGATTTTTTTTCTGGAATTTCTTTTCCGATACAACTAGTAATATTTAAATAATCAACTATTTGAGAAATCCCATAAATAATAGATGCAGCTCCTAGTAAATAAGCTGCTATTTTTTGAGATTTTGAATCTGTTTTATGAGCATAAACAGCAAAATTCATTCCAGAGGCTACAAAAAGAGCGCCGGGTACCAAAGTGTTAGCATATCTCATAAACTTTGATCCTTCAGGAGAATAAGTTCTATAATCTGAAATAGATTGATATGCTTGAGATGTTTTTGCAACTAAATCAGTTGCGCGCTCCGAAACAGATTTTGATGTTAAAGAAGACAATATATTTGATGCTTGAGTAGCTACTGCACCAAGACAATTACCAAAACTTGCAACTGGTTGACTAAAACTGAAACATGACATTTTTTTTGCTTCTTAATTGTTTTTATTGAAGCAATATAATTATAATAAAAAATTAATACAATGTATTTTATTGAAATAGCAATATTAAAATATTTATTTTATAAAACTTATTTGATAATAGTGCAGTTGCAATTATATCAAATTAAAAAGATAAAAAATATTTCTGAACATTTCAGTCTTTTCATATCTATAGCATATGGATATTCAATTAGAAACATCTGCTACTATTTGAATGAATTGCAACACGATGTCTAAATAATCTCCTAGAATGAGGTTGAGGAATAAATGTTTTGAAAGAATACTCAGGCTGTTGAGTAGTAAAATTATATTTAACTTTAAATGAATCTTCTTTAAGAGTAGTAGGTAAAGGCTCGTTTTTAAACATATTTTCAAATTCAGATTTTTTGATTTGAATTTCCTTCCCAATACAACTGGAAATATCTAAATAATCAACTATTTGAGCAATTCCATAAACAGTAGTTGCTGCTGCTAGTAAATAAGCTGCTATTTTTTGAGATTTTGAATCTGTTTTACGAGCATAAACATAAAAACTAACTCCAGAGCATACAAAAAGTAAACCAGGTATCAAAGTGTTAGCATATCTCATATACTTTGCCCCTTCAGGTGAATAAGCTATATAATTTGGAATAGATCGAACTATATTAGCTGTTTTTGTAATTATATCAGTAGTGTATGGAATTGCACTAGAGGCTTTAGTTGATATTTCTCTGAGACAACTATTGAATAAACTAGAAACTGGTTGATTAAAATTTAAACATTCTAACATTTTTTTTACTCCGTAATATCTTTTATGTTATAATTGCAATAATAATAGCGATAACAATCAATTAATTCAATGTTTTATTAAAATGAGTTTATTAAAATCTTTTATTTAAGATATATTGTCTTTTAATATTTAATAAATATCTTCAATTTAGGAAAAATCATATAATAATTTTTTTATGTTTGATTTATGGCATTTTTGTGCTACTCTTGAGTAATTAAAAAGATAAAATATTTATGAATATATCAGCTCTCATCTCAGCTACTATGGCAACTGCCACAAAAAAGCAAAGATGCGGGCCTATGTATTAAAATAAAATTTTTACTTGAAGGCAATAGAGGCCCGCACCTTGAAAAGGGGAGCGGGTCTTTTTTTTTATTGAAATAAAGGAGAAAAAAATGAGTGTATCAAAAAAAAACTCAAGCGTAGTAATCGGACTTGCTCTATTTGCTATGTTTTTTGGATCTGGCAATTTAATTTATCCATTGTTTGTTGGAGCAAATTCAACAAATACATGGGTTGGATCAGCTCTAGGGTTTTTGACGGCAGCAGTTTTACTTCCTTTTTTAGGTGTTATAGCGATGGTTCTATTTAAAGGGGACTATCAAAGTTTTTTTAAAATTCTCGGTAAAAAGTTAGGTTTTTTATTTAGTATGCTGCTTTTAACAATTTGGATACCACTTGGATCTGCACCTAGATGTATAGCACTTGCATATTCATCTATTTCTACATATGTGAACATAGGGCCTATTTGGGTATTTGCTCTGATCTATTCTTTAGTGGTGTTTTTTGTGATAAAAAGAAAAATGGGGTTTTTAGATATTTTAGGAAAAATAATAACACCACTTTTAATCGGATCTATTTTAATCATATTTTTTGTAGGTATAAAAACTGATATGAATTTGGTTTCTACTAAAAGTGATTTTTCTTTTTTTAAGAGTTTAAAAGAGGGCTATAATACTATGGATTTGATAGCATCTTTTTTCTTTTCAGCATCTGTTATCCATATATTATATAAGAAGACAAAATCTATGCCATCATCTATTAAGATGATTATAAAATCATCAGTGCTTGGAATTTCTCTTTTAGCTTTTACTTATGTGATTTTGATATTTATATCTGCTAAGTTCGCTCCTTATTTATTAGAAGTAAAAAAAGAGCAACTTTTAGCTTTTTTAGCTAGAATAATTTTAGGATCTAAATATTCTATTATTTCACTTATCGCTATTGTACTTGCTTGCTTTTCAACATCTGTAGCTTTGGTTGTAGCCTATAGCGATTTTTTACAAAATCAAGTTTTTAAAAATAATAAAGATATAAATGTATCGATTCTCTTTTCAATATTTATATCTTATGTGATGTCACTTTTTGGACTTAGCGGCATAACATTTATAACAGCGCCTGTTTTAAAAATATGTTATCCAATTTTGCTAGGCCTTATTTTTGTGAATATTATCAAAATAATAGTCCAAGAAAAAAGTCTTACTTATAAAAATGCTAAAGAAGCGGAAAAGATAGAGACTAAATAAAGTATAGAGCTGAGCAAAAAATTATAGTGTAGATAATCAAAATTAGAACTGTTTTTTTTAGCCCATCATTTAAAAGTGATGGGTTTTTAAAATTATAGATAAGTTTAAACGGTGTGAAAAATATAAAAAATGAAGCGCTTAAAATAAGCGTTTTTTTAAGCAGCATAAAATAGAAAAATGGAACTAAAAAAGCTGCAAAAACACTAAATATATACTCTTTTTGAGCAAACTTTTTTCCAAATCTAACAGCTAAAGTTATTTTATCAGCAGCTCTATCAACATTGATATCTCTTAAATTATTAATAACTAAAATAGCAACGCTTAAAAATCCAGGACCGAGACCCGCAATTATTGGAAGATACGAAATTTGCAGAGTTTGTAGATAATATGTGCCTAAACAAGCATATGGTCCAAAAAAAATAAGAACTAAAATCTCTCCAAGACCAATGTATCCCAGTGGTCTTTTCCCAGCTGTATAGTAGTAGCCAAAAATTATTGGCAACCCAAATAAAACAGCTGTAATTATCCCGCCTTGAAGAATTAAAAACAGCCCTACAAAAAAAGCTAATAAAAAAGAGATAGAAAAGGCTAATTTTATTTGTGTGAGCGATGTTAGATCTTTTTGAATAGTGCTAAAAGGAGCGATCCTATCTTTAGTATCAGCTCCTTTTAAATAATCATAATAATCATTAGATAAATTAGTTCCTATATGGAGTAGAATTCCATATAGATATGTTAAAGACATTATAAAATAGTCAATCTTGATAACCTTCGATGCTAAAATAGTTCCGATTATCATTGGACTAAGAGATGCTAAAAGAGTCTCTGCTCTTGTAGCCTCTATCCATATTTTAATTTTCTTTAACATACTGAAATTTTACAATTTATAATTTTGCACAAAAGAAAACTTTTTCTAAAAAACAATCTATTAGCTGCTTTCTGGAAAATCTCTATCCAAAACTGTTTTTCTATTAGCTTCTTTTGCTCTTTGAGCAGCAGCCATGCACTCTTTTTCTACTATGCGAGATAGCATATCTATTGCACTTTGAGATGTGCTAAGGCCTGCTTTTTCTTTAATCAATTTTTTTAGTTTACTTACAACTACTAATGTTTCTGCCATATTTTTGTCCTCTTTTTTGGAAATTTTTTATCAAATATTACATAACTTATTTGATTTTGAATACAAAAATTTGATCAATTTTTAATTTTTTTTAAACTTGTATATAAAGTATTATAAGGATATATTTTTTTAAGCTTGTTTTGATGGAGCCAAAGAATATGGAAAATATTAAAAGTGATGATGACAAAACTCAAATTGATCTAGTAGAGAGTGAAACCCTCAAATTAGATGATTTTTTAAAAGAAAAATTGCAAAACGCTTTTTATAAACAAACATCAGGGGGAATTTTGCATGATATTGTAAAAATAGCAACTGAGCACTCAGCTATCGATTTAGCATATGCAGCCGCTCATCTGCCATTTCATGCAAGGCCTATTTTATATGATAATCTACCAAGTAGAGACGCTAAAATAAATTTTATTATCAATACCACTCCAGAGACTAGATTAATAATATTTAGATATATGAATGAAAATGAAGTTAAAAAGCTGTTTGATAAAATGCCAGCTGATGAAGCTTTATTTATATTGGATGATATGTCGGAGCGGCGCTTTAAAAGAGTAATGGAGCTTATAAATCCTCAAAAAGCAAAAAAAATTCAAGAACAAAAAAAGCATTCAAGAAATTCTGCTGGAAGATTAATGACAAGTGAGTTTTTTGCTTTTGATATGGATAAAACTCTAAAAGATGCAAAAGATTATATTCAAGTTCATCCTAGAATTGATTTTACAAAAGGAATTTTTATTTTAAATAAAAATAAAAAGTTAAAAGGGTATGTTCCCGCTAGAAATATGCTTGTAAACGCTGAGATAGCCACCTTAAAGCAAATAATGAGACCAATCTTACATAAAGCTTTCGCTGAAACTAAAAGAGCTCAAATTATCGATTTATTTGAAAGATATAAACTTTTATTTTTAGCTGTTGTAGATAAAAATGAGCAGCTAATCGGTGTGATATCTCAAGAAGATGTATTAGAGGCTATGGAAGATGTCGCAGATGAAACTTTTGCTAAAATATCTGGAACTTATGAGAATGTCTCTTTTGAAGATCCAATACTCAAAAGATTTTTAGCAAGATCTCCCTGGCTTATCGTTACTTTAATTGCAGGGCTTATAAATGTAGGTATTATATCTTCTTTTCAACAAAAAGAGGGCTCTTTATTAACCTTTGTTTTGTTTTTTGTTCCGTTAATTACCGGAATGTCTGGCAATATCGGTATTCAATGTTCAACAGTTTTGGTGAGGTCTTTGGCTTTTGGTCTCGTTTCAAAAAGAACTAAAAAAGAGGCTATTTTAAAAGAATTATATACTGGCATTACAAC
>JAAKFX010000019.1 GCA_011064865.1 Candidatus Anoxychlamydiales bacterium | reverse complement strand
TGTTTAGCTAGTCGATTCGCTCCATGTTTGGTTCTAGTGAAGACCAGTGCTTGTGGCCATTTTTTTGAATTAATCAAATGAGTTAATAGTTCGCTTTTGCGTTTGCGATCAACTGGATAGATTAACTGCTCTACTTGTTCTGATTCAAGGTTTTTCTTTGCAACTTCAATCAATATCGGAGAATTTAGAAGATTGGCAGCAAGTTTTTTAATATCTTTTGAGAAAGTTGCTGAAAACAGTAAATTTTGTCTTTTCTTTGGCAGAAGATTAATGATTTTTTTTACATCATGAATAAAGCCCATATCTAACATGCGATCGGCTTCATCTAAGATTAAAAATTCTATTTTAGAGAGATCTACAGTTTTTTGGTTAGCATGATCCAGCAATCTTCCTGGCGTGGCTACTAAAATATCAATGCCCCTGCGTAGTTTTGAGATTTGTGGTTTAATATTTACTCCACCGAATATAGTAGTGGATTTTAAAGATAAATATTTACCATAAGTATCTACACTTTCTCCTACTTGGGCTGCTAGTTCACGTGTTGGGGTAAGGATCAAAGCGCGAGGAGAACGCTTAGCGCTACTTTCTGAGTGTTTGTTTAAGAGATGCAGTAAAGGTAGGGTAAATCCTGCAGTTTTACCTGTGCCAGTTTGAGCTTTACCCATTATGTCAAGTCCTTTAAGGATGACAGGAATACTTTGAAGTTGAATAGAGGTGGGTTGGGTGTAACCTTTTTCTAATACAGCTCGAACTAGTTTGTCTGAAAGACCGAGGGAATCAAATGACATATAAAATGCTCCAAAATCCACCCGTTATAAGACTTTTTCTAATAATTAATTCAGGTAGAATGTTATTAATTTAATTTAAAAGGATATTAATGATCCCATTAAAGGGTATTAATATCAAGAAGTAAGATTATTTGTTTTTTTGTAATTATTAAAAATATGTATATTATATTTTTAGTGAATTTTGAGATAAAAGTATTTTAGGGTCTTTGTAAGCGAACTTTAAAAGATTTATTTTTAACAGGTTGATGGAGGTGGAGAGACGCATTCAGAACTTTTGATTGGCAAATTATAAATATAAAGCTTCTAAAACTAACATCTTGTCCTAGCATTATTGTAAGTCGCTAACTATAATTTGCTCCCAAGGCATTGTACCTAGCTCAATTCGGCTTAAAGCCCAAAGTAATTGACATAACCCTACTGCCAAAGCATTGTGTTTTGTCTTAAATACATTAACTTGGGTCTTAATATTGGGCAAAAGAAAAGGCATTATGTGTCGAGAAGCATCTGAATGAAATACAGGGAGAACCAGTATTTTATCACCAGCTACAATTATATCTGGGAATTCATCAAGAGGAGTTTTCAGATCTATTAAAATTTTGTATGTTTTATCGGCATCCAAAATCGTATTTTCAGCCGAAGTTTTTCTAGAAAAAATACAAGTATGTAATGGATTTAAGATTTTAGCCCAACCTGCCGGAGGATCTGTTTTAAAAGAATGGCCTGCTGAGAATATTTCTGTAATTTGATTAATAGGTCGATCGGGACGTTTTAAAGAGTGAATATCTTGAATTTGCTTCAGAGCTTTTTTTAAAGTGCTGTTTTCCTCATTGCCAAGTTCTAGATTATGTTTTGCCTCAATATAGGAGTAAACTGCTTCAAAAGGCACATCTTCTTTTTGTGCAAAGTTATTTTCGCCTAGCATTCTAATTGTAGGAAACCTTAAGCGGTCGTAGATGATTATATCGTCTCCATATTTTTTTCCATCAGGCGCCACAATGAAACCCCTGCATACTCCATATTTATTTGGTAAAATATCCTTTAAAATTTTGCATAGAGCAATTTCGAATTCTGGCCCTAATTCAAAGTTAAAATGTGCTTCAATTTCAGAGAAATATTTATTTATTGTTTTTGAAAGATTTTTTAGTAGATCTGGGTACATGTGCCTTTTCCGTTTGTTTAAGCGAGTAAAAGTGCAATTATAAGGGAAGTTTGGATAATTTTAACTGTCTTTTTACTTATATAAAAAAAGCCGAGAAAACCCCGACCTTATGATTTTTGGAGGTGGAGAGACGCATTCAGAACTTTTGATTGGAACCAATTCAGTTTTTTACAAAAATACAGAGATTATGTCTAATTTTTGTACTAATAATTTATAAAATAAGATTTATTACTTTTTTCATCTGTTCTAAATTTTGGGAATAGCTGAAAATGTTCTTTTTTATGAATTTTCGATAAATGGTCAAAACAATTTAAATGATTTCCAATAATAAATCGTTCTGATTTTGCATATGTTAATAAATTAGGTAAAAGAGTTCTTTCTTCGGTTATTTCTTCAGTTATCTTACAAATTATTCCTTGGCGATCTTTTGTATTCAGCCCCACTAAAAGTAGTGATGGAGAAATAGGAAAAAAAAGAAATTGTGCATTTTCAAATCCAACAGGATCGGTTAAGTTTTGTGCTGCTAAACTTATAGGGTGATCACCACTAAGAAGAAAGCCTTCATTTTGTTTAACTTTACATAGTTTCCATGTATATTGAGACAATAGGTTGACTATTGAATCCAGAGAGTTAAATAGTATTGAAATCTTATTTGAATTTTTCGTTTGAAAAGTATTTTTTAAGAAAAATTGTCTGACCTCTTCAGTCGTAATATTTTTACTTTTGCTTTTTTCAATCAAGTTAGATAATTCATTATTAGAAGAATGAGCTAAATTTTCAAAAAATTTGTTACAGCCGGCGTCGAGCATTTTTTTTTTTGAAGGTGTCATAACATATATCCAAGACATCCAAGATAAGAGTAGTGAAAATTCTTCTTCCGAAAGGGATGAAAGATTTTCATTATTGATTAATCTTTTTAAAATTGTTGCTACAGGACCTTCCATTTCTGAAGCGCATAATTTTTCCAGAATTTCAATATCATGATTACCAGGAATCTGGTCAGCTTCTTCCAGTGCAAAAAAGCCTTTTTTACAACAAAAACTTTCGATAGAGACGATTTTTTTATCGCCAGTTTTTTTATCAAATCGAGCTATTTGCTTTTCATTTAAACCAAAGAATCTCATATAAAATTGAGGAAGATAATGACCCCTTATCATCAAAGACTCCTTTTTGATAAAATGTTGATAGAAAAATCCAGATCATTTGACCTAGCCTAAATGGAGGTGGAGAGAATCGAACTCTCGTCCTTACCAAACTCGAATATTAATGACTACATGCTTATAGTCTCTATAATTAATCGATCTAAACGAAAGACTCCACGCTAAAAGATCGATAGCCAACTTTGAAAATCTTAAGTTTTTCTCAAAAGTTAGAAAGTAGAAAAACTCGTACCTGGATGTATGACAGTAGATTTCTAAAACTCCTGGTCAAATTTCAGACTACTGAGCACTTAAAACTATTAGGTCTTAAGCAGCCATCAACTCCATTTCTGGTTCGTTGTTTATTGTTTTGCCGGATGATTTAAGAGGCCAACCGACGTCCTCTGCATGCCACTAATACCTTGCTTGCAAGTCGAAACCTTGCACCCCCAAGCTTTTTAGCTATTTAGTATATGTATATATTATATATTAATTGATTTAAAATGTATAGGTTTTTTGTTTACATAAAGTGTTGATTTGGTGTAACATAAGATAGTTATAAAGAATTGAGGATGAAATGTTTAACTTAAATAAGGAAGAGAGCTTTGCTAAAAGAGAAGAGAGGATATTAAAGTTTTGGCAAGATGATAAGATTTTTGAAAAATCAGTTGATAGTAGAAAGGATAAAAAATTATTTTCTTTTTACGATGGTCCTCCATTTGCTACAGGCCTTCCTCACTATGGAAATCTGCTAGCTAGCGTTTTAAAAGACATTATACCCAGATATAAGACAATGAAGGGTTTTTATGTGCCGAGAAGATTTGGGTGGGATTGTCATGGTCTTCCAGTAGAGAATGAAATAGAAAAGGCAAATGAGCTCTCAGGTCATTTATATGTCTCAAAATTTGGAATAGCAGCTTTTAATGAAGAGTGTGAAAAAATAGTTTTAAGATATACGAAAGAGTGGAAAAAAACGATAAACAGAATTGGTAGATGGGTTGATTTTTCAAATACATACAAAACTATGGATCTATCTTATATGGAATCTGTTTGGTGGGTATTTAAACAGCTCTACGATCAAGATCTAATATATGAAGGTTTTAAGGTTATGCCATTTTCGGCAAAACTTGGAACTCCACTTTCAAATTTTGAAGCTAATTTAAATTATCAAGAAGTTGATGATCCATCACTTGTTGTAAAATTTCAAATGCTAAAAGATAAAGATACATATTTTCTAGCGTGGACAACTACGCCTTGGACTCTAATTTCTAATCTAGCATTGGCAGTTCATCCTGATATTGAATACGCAAAAGTTAAAGATAAAAAGACAAACAAAAATTTTATTTTAGCAAAAGAAAGAGTCAGTAATTTTTTCAAAGATGATTTTGAGATTATTTCAACATTTAAAGGAATAAAATTAAAAGATGAAAAATACATCCCTCTTTTTGATTATTTTAGTGATCAAAAAGATGCTTTTAGAGTTTTAGTAGATGATTTTGTTGATTTAGAAGAGGGAACAGGAATTGTACACACTGCTCCTGCGTTTGGAGAGGTAGATTTTTATGTCTGTAAAAAAGAGAGGATTGAGCTTGTTTGTCCGGTTGATAGCTATGGTAGATTTACAAAAGAGATCAAAGAGTATGAAAATAAACTTGTAAAAGATTGTGATAAATTAATTATCAGAAGATTAAAAGAAGAGGGAAAAATATTTTTAGCCTCTACTATAAGACATAGATATCCATTTTGTTGGAGAACTGATACTCCTTTGATTTATAAAGCTGTTAAGACTTGGTTTGTAGCTGTTGAAAAAATCAAAGATAAGTTAATCGAAGCGAATAAGAAAATTCATTGGGTTCCAGAGCATATTAAAGATGGTAGATTTGGAAAATGGCTTGAAAATGCAAGAGATTGGGCTATTTCTAGAAATAGATTTTGGGGAACTCCAATTCCTATATGGAGAGATCAAAATAATAATATTGTTGTGATGGATTCAATCAAAGAGCTTGAGAAAAAAACAAATAAAAAAGTTACAAATCTACATCGTCAATTTATCGATGATTTAACTTTTGAGCATCAAGGAAGTACTTACAAAAGAATAGATGAAGTTTTTGATTGTTGGTTTGAATCAGGCTCTATGCCATATGCTCAAAATCACTATCCTTTTGAAAATAAAGAGATGACAGAAACATCTTTTCCAGCAGATTTTATAGCGGAAGGTCTAGATCAGACTAGAGGTTGGTTTTATACTTTAAATGTAATTTCTAGTGCAATTTTCAACAAACCTGCTTTTAAAAATGTTATTGTCAATGGGATTATCTTAGCAGAAGATGGAAACAAGATGAGCAAAAGGTTAAAAAATTATCCAGAACCAGAGCTTCTTATCTCTAAATATGGCGCTGATGCTATTAGACTCTACATGTTACATAGCCCTGCAGTAAAAGGTGAAGATTTAAAATTTACTGAAAAAGGTGTCTCAGTTATTTTAAGACAAATTCTTCTGCCTTTTTGGAACTCATATGTATTTTTAGCAACCTATGCAAATATATATAAATGGACGCCGACAAATGATTTTAAAGATCCTAAAGCTGACATTGATAGATGGATTATATCTTTATTGAATAAGCTTATTTCAGATGTTGAAATAGCTTTAGATAAATATGAGCTTAATAAAGCCATCGATCCAATCGTCGAGTTTATCGAGCATTTGACAAATTGGTATATAAGAAGATCTAGAACAAGATTTTGGGCAGATGAAGATACTCAAGATAGAAAAGATGCATTTTTTACTCTTCATCACGTAATACTCACTTTGAGCAAAATAACCGCTCCTTTTGTTGTGTTTATAAGCGATGCTATCTACAAAGAGTTAAAAACAGATGATATGCCAACATCTGTGCATCTATGTGATTGGCCAACAGTTGATAAAACAAAACTAGATATCGATTTAGTAAATCAAATGGATTATGTTCAAAGATCTGTAAGTATTGGCCATGCTCTTAGAAAAGAGTATAAATTAAAGGTGCGCCAACCTCTTGCAAAAGCATATATCGAAGCTGATATAAAAATATTAAATTATTTAGAAAAACAGAAACATCTAATCGAAGATGAGCTAAATGTAAAAGAGGTTGTTTTATTAAAAGATGAATCTAGATTTATTAAATTAGAAGCAAAACCAAATTTTCGCACTTTGGGTAAAAAAGTTCAAAAACTGCTTCCAAAAGCTCAAAAAATAATTCAAAATTTCACACAAGATCAGATGAATTTAATTTTGAATAATCAAATAGTTGAAATTACGATTGATGATCAAAAAATTACTCTCACTTCCGATGATGTAGTAATAGATAGAAAAGTAAAAGAGGGTGTTGCTGCCTTTAGAGATAAAGATATTGCTGTAGCTTTAGATACTACTATAACAGATGATCTTTTTGAAGAGGCAATAGCTAGAGAGATAGTTAATAAAATTAACCTGCTTAGAAAAGAGAAAAATTTTAATGTTACAGATAGAATACATGTAATTTTTGATTCAACGGATCTTTTGAAAAAAAGCTATGAAAAACATAAAAAATATATCGATCATGAAATACTAGCAACTATTGTAAGATTTGAAAAATGTGAAGGCTCAGAACTGGATATAAATGGTCAAAAGACAACTATTGAAATCACGCAAGAGAAAAAATAAATCTTAAATTTAAAATTTTAGAGGTTTTTTCGTTCTTATTCTTATAACAATAATAGAGATTAGAGCTATAACAAAAGCTGTAGACCAAATAACCATTTTTGGAAATGTTATTTTATCAAATGGTGGTTGAAAAGGTTTTCCCAATCTTTTAGATGGAGGCCAGAAAATAAAATTCACACTGCCTTTTAAATTGTCTTCAGGCACAAATCCAAAATCTCTACTATCAGCGCTATTTGAATGATTATCACCTAATACTAAATACATTTTATCAGGTACTTTTACGCCATATTTTATAATAAGAGTTTTATTTAGCTTTCCATTTTGATCGAAAGGAGGGCCTAAATCTTCAAAAGCTTTATATTGATCAATAGCAGCTTGTTGCTTTTGATACTCTCTATGCAAAAAATTCATTAATGTAGGATTTTTTTGTTTGAATATCAAATGTCCCATTAGATAAAAATCTTTATCTCTAAAATAAGCGTATCTCGAAGGAACAATCTGTTGGTTTTTTCTAAAAGGATTATAGTAATTTGAAAATTCAATTCCTAAATTGTATAAGGTTTTAGTAAGTTTTATTGAATATTGATTTAAAGGATGGCCTTTTGAAAGTTTTTTTGTCATACCAAGAAAATTTACACTAGATGCTATTCCATCTTGAATCTCATAACATCCATTTTTAACGTTTTCTAACTTGGGAAGATTTTTAACATCCATAAATTTTGAGCCATAGCGATAAGCATAGCCATTTTTTACACAAAATCTTGCTGTATAGATACTCGCAAAGATCTTTTGTAAGCTATCTTCATCCAATGGAATTATCGAAGTAGAATAACTGAGTGCGGGTCTAAGTCTACCAAATTCATCTCTAATAATTTTCGCATCTTTCAGAGTTGGATGGTGGGTAAGCTCTAAATATAGAGAAGCTTTATCTACATTTTCTAAAGAAGCATTTGAATATTTTTTAACCTCTTCTTCAGATAACATTCTACTCATTGCAAAATTATTTAAACCAAAAATATCGTAATAATTTTTGATCTGTGAATCTTTTGTAAAAATAGATGAGTGCTCATAGATTAATTCTTTTTCTATTTGCCCCATAGGATTTATATTGAGCATTGCAATAGGTTCATTCATCTGATAAAAAATAACAGGAGAATAAAAATCTTTAGAATAATTTTTTGGAATTACAATTTTGCCATCAAATCTAATAAAAGGAATATGTTCTATATCTTTGAACCATGGACTAGCATAGAGCTCCGTAATCTCATTTCCATGTTGATCTATGCCATATATTCTTCCTCCATAAAAATATAAAATATCTCCCGGTTTTCCAACTAATCTTTTTACTAACTGCTTTTTTCCAGGAAAGAGAAAAAAATATAAATAATTAGGCTCTGCTATATCTAAATTTTTAGCTGAAAATTGAACAATAGATCCTCTATTTAACAGTTTTGGATCGAAATAAAAATGTTTCAGTTGCAAAGGTACATTTATTGCAAAATCAGTTTTAGACATAACTAACATATCTTTTTCTTTCAAAGTGGGTCTCATGGAACCTGTCGGAATTATCATTGGCTCAAACCACATCTGTCTAACTAAAATTGCAACGAAAATTGCAAAAAGAAGTGATAAAAATAGATCAACAACTTGTTCAAAGGCAGATTTTTTTAAATAAGTATCACTTAAAGATTCTAAATTTTTTGCAGCTCTTGTAGCTGCTTTTTTGTTTTTTTTAACAATTGAAGTTTGTAGGGACATTAAAATGTTTTCAAAACGCTTTTTTTGTATATCCGATAAGAGGTTTTTCTTTTTCCTATATCTCGTATAAACATGTCTAAGTATTTTTTTGCATTTATGTAAGCTATAAACTTTGCTTGGTATCATTTGTTTTCTTATTTTTTTTAATTTATGTAATTTTACTTTATTTACAATAATTTTATCAACGAAAAGATGATTGTGGAAAACTTGTTAATAACAAGTGGAGATTTATAATAGTTCTGATTTGAAATTTTTACAAACTCTATCTTTTAAAGATTTTATTAAGACTATATATCTTGCTCAAAATAAACATCTTAGATATGAAGGTTTTTATTTGCTAAAGAGTTATTTTTTTGATCTTCAATAAGTTAGATCATTTTTGTTCATAACCATACGTATTTTGTTAATATTTTATAAATATTTTAAGATTTATCGTCTTGATTTTGAAGCATCTAATTATTTGAAAATGAATAAATCTGAGCTTTCAATATAGATATTTTTTTCAAATTTAGGCTTTATTACAAAACGATATTTATGATCTTTTTCAAAGACTTCATTTAGATCATTCAAATTAATATGAAAAAAAGATAAATCATCTTCTTTTTTCAAATCAAAATCTACTGTATGAATAAGTTTATCTTTTCTTGTACAATCAATAGCAAATAGATCAAAATCTTTATAATCTGCATTTTTTACTTTTAAAGTTAAAAGATCTGGATCTTCTGGATCTTTTCTCATCTCAACCATTTCAGCTAATCTTTTTGGAAAAAATGCTATTTGAGATTTTATATTTTTACCACTATCAATAGCCTTTATCATATAGCTCATATGTCCGTTATTTACTTCAATAAAATATGGAAATGCAAAGCTATCATCAAAATAGATATCAAATCTCTTCAAAGAAAAAACGCTATTATCATCTGGCCAAATAGATCTATATACATCAAATTTTGCTCTAGATATTTTTTTCCCATCAAACATTTTAATAGGCTGCCAAATAGATCTTCTATCTACTTCTCCCATCAAAGGCGGGGCTCCTATTTTTTTTCTTTCACTATCTCTTATCTTTTTTAAATCTAGCTCTAATAGTTTTGTTATAACGCTCTCTGTTTTTGCAATATCTATCCATGCATTTTTTGAAATACTAAAAGCATCTTTTATTATATCTTTTTTTAAATCTATTTCATACATCGTCCAAGATGTGTGTTCTTTTGCTCTACTCTCTATCCAGTCTCTAAAAGATACTTTTTTATCAAAACTATCTTTTGAAATTGTAATCTCTTCTAATATCACCTTATCTAAGCTAACATCAAAAACAGATAATACAGAGTAAATCTTGTTATATTCAAAAACTGCAAAATCGCCTTTTGTAGCGCTTTTTAATCTGCTTTTGAAAAAGCTCTCATTTGCATATCCAAATGAGAAAATAAATAAAATGAATATAAAATATTTAAAATGTCTCATAAATAAAAGTCTCTTAAGAGACCAGTAATGTCTCTTAGAGGTCTATTTTAAAGCATCTCATATAAGCAAACCAGAAAAAAATTGCTGAATTATCTGAAATTCACTACCTTAATATTAAAAAATAAATTTTACCAATGCAAATATTCAAGTTTTATAAGATCTATATCTTGCTTTTCTTAGCTCTAAGTCCTATTTGCCTTAATAAAGGCTTCTCTATAGAGAAATCTACAGCTACTCAAATACAAGAAATCGATAAAAAAATTAATATCCTAGAAGAGATGAAAAGAGGCTATGAAGCCAAAGCTTTAAAACATGCAAATCAAGCTCAAGTACTCCAATTTATCGATGGAGAGCTTCAAGTTGCTAAAAGACATTGGAAATTAACTGATGATAATAGACAAATCGCTATTAGAATCCAAAAAGAAATTGATGTGCTTAAAGTTCAAAAAATGCAGCTTCTGAAAAAAGAAAGAAGAGCCTAAAAAATAGGCTCTTTTCGAATTTTTATTAATTTACAATCGTTGTTTTTATGAGATAATTATACCGAGTTTTTGAGCAAATGCTTTAGCATCTTTTTGTAGTTCTGTTGGTACTTGTTGGCTGATATAATTTTTTATTCTGCTTTTTGTCTTCTGTTGATCTGTTGAAGAATTTTTGAGTCTCTTAATTGCATCTATATATTTTCTGTCAGCCTCTAGGCCATTTATTCCGTCCATTCCAACTGAAATATGTTCTTCTCTTCCGGACTTTTGTGATTGAGCAGGTGAATCAGCTGTTGTGCTAGCATGAGGGGGGCTTATACCGCTATTTTGAACAAAGTGTGGAGGCTCTTCTTCAGATACTCTTTTGGCTTCTGGAAAATATTTGCAAATTTTCAGTGCCGTTGATATAAAGCTTTCACTACTAACACGTGAATAAAAAGCAATTTTAATATGAAAGATAAATTTATATAGGCAATTTAATTCTGTATGATCTATATGATCTATCAATTTATTAATGTCAGATTTGTACTTTTCCCTTACAAATTTATTTGTTTTCATAGTCGCAGCATTGTCTCTGATTTTACTAGCAGTATTAATGTCAGCATTTATAGGGTTAGACCAATCAGATCTACTTGTAGAGCCTGAAACTCTTGAATGTACCATTTTTCTTCTCCTTGTTTATTATAATTTTATTATTATGGATAATTAATCCTAATTATTAATAATAATAACAAATGTCACTATAATAGTCAAGTATTAAATCGTTTATTAGTAAAGACTTAATAATGAATTTAAATTATTTATTTACAATGAGTTGAGTGAAATTTTTAATTGATACGCTTTCAATTTTGAGCTTTTTTAGCCTAGATGTTTGCCCAGTTAGGATTGTGATGCTGCTTTTAGCTATTTTAAGCTTTTTAGCTAAAAATGAGATGAGCTCTTTATTAGCTTTACCTTTCTCAGCTGGCGCTTTTATCTTAATTTTCAGTGTATCTTGTTCAAAACCAATAACTTGGTTAGCTCTGGAATTTGGAGTTATTTTAACTTTAATTATCATGGTTTAGATCTCGTAAATTTAAACTGCTTATTGTCAATGACTTGCAATGAATGTAGTTTCTAAAACTTATTTTTTCATAAATTCGTAGCTTAAAAAAAACTAAAAAAGTAATATTTTAAGATATGAAAAATTATAAATTTTTAAATTCACATCCATATCTTTTCCATCGTAGCTAAAAGCTGCGTATATCAAAGTATTTTAATTAATTTCTATTTAATGTTTAATGTATAGGGGAAGATATGAAAATTAAAGAATTTATTTCAGTAACACTTTTAATTGCCGGAACGACAATCGGAGCGGGGATGTTAGCAATTCCGCTAGTTACGGCAACAGCTGGATTTGTCCCAGCTATGGTTATTACTTTTTTCGTTTGGGTTTTTATGTTTGTAACAGGGCTTTTATTTTTAGAAGCAACGCTTTGGATGCCTAAAAATGCAAACGTTTTATCGATGACAGGAAGATTTTTAGGAAAAAAAGCTAAAATTTTATCGGGATCTACTTTTGTATTTTTATACTACTGTTTAATGGTAGCGTATTTTGCAGCTGGAGGGCCTTTATTCGCATCTTTTATCGATGCTATTTTTCAGATAACTTTAAAGGGATGGGCTATATATGCTATATTTGGTCTATTTTTTGGTCTAATTGTTGGCGTAGGTATAAAATTTGTTGATAGAGTCAATTACATCTTAATGGTAGCTTTATTTGTCTCTTTTTTTACTTTGATTGCTATCGGGAATAAAAATGTTGAGATTGAAAAATTGTTTTTTCAAAATTGGAAAACTATGCTTTTTGCAGCTCCGGTTCTTTTAGCTTCTTTTGGTTATCACAATGTAATTCCATCTTTGACTTTTCACTTTAATCAAAATCCTAAACTTATGAGATATTCAATACTAGCTGGAACTTTGATTCCTTTTGTTATCTATATATTATGGCAGTATTTGATAATAGGTGCTGTACCCACAAATGTAATAGAACAAACTATGAAAGCTGGAAAACCAATAACAGAGGCTTTGCAGGCAATTACCGGTATTGGTTGGGTTCAATCAATGGGTAGAATTTTTGCTCTTTTTGCAATTATCACATCAATGCTAGGTGTCTCTTTTTCTGTAGTAGATTTTCTAGGAGATGGGCTTAAAATGAAGAGATATGGCAAAGATCGATTTTTGCTCTGTCTTTTAACTTTTATTCCACCTTTTATATTAGTCTCTTTAGATCCGTCTATTTTTGTTTTAGCAATCGGTATTGCAGGTGGTTTTGGAGAAGCCTTTTTAAATGGTATTTTGCCAGCACTTTTAGTTTGGAGGGGTCGGTATAAAGATAAACTCAAATCTAGCTTTTCTCTTTTCGGAGGCAAAATTACACTCAGTGTTATTTTGATTGTTGGTTTTTTAGTCATGGTTCTAGAAAGCATTCATATTTATAAGCAATATATACAATAAATTATTAAAATAATTTTTATGTATTGTTAAAAATTTAAAAACAAATTATATTACTTACCTTTTAATTCAAGTAAAAGGTAAGTAATATGCGTCCAGTTGAATATATATCAGGTGCTTTTCAAAGAGCTAAAACTTATGCTACAGAGCAAAAAGATCAAATTACAAACACTATGAAAACATTTGCTAACGAGAAAAATAAGCAAATTCATGAGGGTTTTGGAAAAGTTAAAACTTTTGCAAAAGATCGTTTAATCACTAAAGAAGAAAGAGAGCAGATTAAAGAGGCTGCTACAAAAGTTTACAATTTTATCAAAGAGAATAAAGCTATAATATTTTTTGGTTTCACTGTTCTGTTTTCATATTATATGGCACCTGCTAGCGCTATGAAATATTTAGCAGAAAAAGGACTATCTTTAAAAACTTCATTTCTTACAGGTGTATTTTTAGGAGCTGGTGTTTTAGCTCTAAAAAATATATTTATTGCTCCATCTAATAAAAAAGAGGATCCAAATTCTAAGAAAATGCTAAATGATCGTAGGGCTACTCTCTTGATTGCTATCTCAAATATATGCCAAACACTTATTAGTCCAATTGCAGGTCTTGTTTATGCAACTGCAACGGCAGGTTTTATGTTAATTAAAACGGCATATGTAATTTTTTCTAAAGAAGAAGTAAAAGAAGAAATTAAAAAAGGTAAAAAATATTTTTTAGCTTTGCAACTACCTAAAGCAGAATAAAGTAAGAGTTAAGAGCATTTAATTATATCGCAAACTTTATATTGACCTTTGTCTTTATCGAAATAGCATTTCACTTGAACTTTTAAAGCTGAGCGAATTTTGTAATCTCTTTGAGAGCCTGATATCATTCGATCTCTATTATAGCCCTTTTGGACTATTTCCTCTTCGTATAGATTTTGCGGAAAGTCCCATGCAGATGGCCAGTCTTTTTTACCTAACATAATTTTAACATTCTCTTCTTTAACTACATCAAATGATTTATAACCACTCTCATTAGCAACGCTAGCAGCCTTTTCAATCGCTTTTTTTCTCGCAATCTTATTCATCGTATGATCTTTTAGAACAATAATTGTGAATTCATCTTTTTGATCTCTAACCTTAACTACCTGAAAATTATTTCGTTGTGATTTTTTGTTGTTCTGATTTTGCCCTTCGTTTGCGCTAGAGCAGCTAATCATGAAAAAAGCTACAGCTAGAAATAAAATCCTAATAATCATTTTAGCCTCATATCTGCTATCTATTATTATAATTACTATATTTGCCAATTTAATTAAACTTAATAGTTGTAATGTAAAGAATGGTTGAATTAATAGCTTTTATTAATTATGTGACAATTTAATTGCAGAGCCTTAGTCTGATATTATTTAAATAATTGAAAATGAATAATTTGATTAAAATTTTATAAAAAAAAGCCCTATTAATAAATAGGGCGAAAATTAGCTAAAAATAAGCAAATTTACTTTTTACGAAAAATTACATTCCGCAAATAGCGCATTTAGCTTTTTTTGATCTTTTTTTTCTTCTAGCTGGTTTTTTAGTAGCTTTTTTAGCAGTTTTTCTTTTTGTTGTTTTTCTTTTAGCAGGCTTTTTAGCTGCTTTTCTTCTAGTTTTTCTTTTTTTTGCTGGCATAGTTTAATCCTCCTGTTATCTAAGATTTTTCTATACACCTAACTTGCGAATATAATAACCAAATTATAAATGCAATTATTTTTTCTCTATTTTTTAAAAATATTGAAAATAAGTACAAATCTAATCTTACAAAAAAAAATCTCTTTGGCGCTGAAATTTTGAAATAAATGATTTTTTCTATCTAAAAAATATAAAAATGTGTTTTTATTGCGCTTCAATTTTTTAGGAGAGTTTAGATGTTATTGAAAAAAAGCTATTTTATATTTCTTTTTATTTTAGTTATGTTTTCTGAACCATTTTTATATTCTCATGATAAATATTTCAATGAACCGAGTGATAAAAAAACAATATTAGTAACCGGTGGAGCTGGTTTTTTAGGCTCTAATATGTGCAAAAGACTAATAGATAAGGGAAATAGAGTTATTTGTATTGATAATATATATACAGGATCTATTCAAAATATCGCAAATCTAATGGAAGATGAAAATTTTACTTTTATAAATCATGATATCACAGAACCTATTGAGATAGATGCTCATATAGATGAAATCTATAATTTTGCATCACCAGCATCTCCTCCTCACTATCAAAAAGATCCTATAAAAACTCTTAAAACAAATGTATTAGGTTCAATATCTGTATTAGAGCTTGCTAAAAAAAATAAATGCAGAATCTTTCAAGCATCGACAAGTGAAGTTTATGGCGACCCAAAAGTGCATCCTCAAAAAGAGACCTATTTAGGTAATGTAAATCCTATCGGAATTAGAGCTTGTTATGATGAGTCTAAAAGATGTGCAGAGACTCTGTTTTTTGATTATCATAGAAAATATGACATTGATATCAAAGTAGGCCGAATTTTCAATACTTACGGCCCAAATATGGACATTCTAGATGGTAGAGTAGTTTCAAACTTTATCACTCAAGCTTTAAATGATGAGCCCATAACTATTTATGGAGAGGGTAGGCAGACTAGATCATTTTGTTATGTAGATGATTTAATCGATGCTATTTTGCTTTTTATGGACACAGATGATTTCACAGGACCTGTAAATTTAGGAAACTCAAATGAGTTTACTGTGTTAGATTTAGCAAATTATGTTGTTAAATTAACTAACTCTAAATCTCAGATCATCTTTTTAGATCTTCCTTTAGATGATCCAAAAGTTAGATGTCCAGATCTTAGTTTAGCGAATGATAAATTTGGGTTTGAGCCTCAAATTAATTTAGAAAATGGACTTTTGAAAACTATAGACTATTTTAAAAAAGAGCTATTTTTAAAAAAAAATAGGTTATGACTCTATAGAAGAAGAGATAGATCTGTTTTTTAATTTTTTAATTAAATTTAGATGATAGATCTTTGTAAATATTGCTAAGACAATTGCAATGATTGCAAAGATATTTAAAAAGAGCCAATTTCTTTGAAAAAAGGAATTGGTTTCTTTTTGTTTATCTGTTTTGAAAATTATTGGTTTTGTAATAAATTCATCTGCTATTCCTATTCCAACATAATTAAATCCTAGCTTTTTAATTTTTTTTGAATCAAAAAAATCTCTGCCATCGAAAATATTTTTTGAATTCATTAGTTTTTTTACTTCTAATAAATCTATTTTTTTAAATTCATCCCACTCGGTTACTAAAACTATTCCATCAGAGTTTTTTGTAGTCTCTATTGCACTGTTACACCACTGAATGTTTTCAGAGTTTTTGATAAGTCTTTTTGCATTTGACATTGCAATTGGATCATAGAGTTTTAAAGTAGCTCCCTTTTTTAGTAAATAATCAATCATAACTAAAGATGAAGCCTCTCTCATATCATCTGTATTTGGTTTGAAAGATAATCCCCATATTGAAAGTGTTTTACCTTTTAAATTTTGATATTTTGAAAAATAATCTTTTATGTATTTTGCAAGCAAAACTTTTTGATAAATATTTACTCTATCTATCGCATCTATTAAAGTCGGCTCAACTTTTGCTTTTTTTGAGATATGGGAGAGCGATTTTACATCTTTTGGAAAACAAGATCCTCCATAGCCAATTCCCGCCTCTAAAAATAGCTTTCCTATTCTTTTATCTTCTTGCATCCCTCTTTTTACATCATTTACATTTGCACCCACATTTTTACAAATGTTAGCTATTTGATTCATAAATGAAATCCTGCAAGCTAGCATCGCATTTGCTGCATATTTAGTTAGCTCCGCAGAGTTTATATCCATTGTAATAATGTTATCAGTAAAATCTTTGTGTAGATCTATAAGTGCGTTTTTAACACTTTCTTTTTCAGCTCCAATTATAACTCTATCAGGATACAAACAATCTGAAATAGCCGATCCCTCTTTTAAAAATTCAGAGTTCGATGCAACATCAAATGAGATGTTTTTCCCTCTTTTTGCAATCTCTTTTTTAATGATTTTTTTTACTTTATGAGTTGTTCCCACAGGAACTGTAGATTTCGTAATTATGATTTTATACTCATCTATATGCTTTGCTATCTCTTTTGCTATTTGTTTCACAAAACTTATATTGCAAGAACCATCTTTATTCGAAGGAGTCGGTGCACATATAAATAAAATAGATGAGTTTTTTATCGCATATTCATAATCAGTTGTGAATTTTAATCTGTTTTCTTTTCTGTTTTTCTCAATTAGCTTCTCTAATCCAGGTTCATATATCGGAATAATATTTGAGTTAAGTTTATTGATTTTCTCTTCATCAATATCTAAACAGATAACTCTATTTCCCTTTTCAGCAAAACATGCTCCGTTTACTAAACCAACATATCCAGTTCCAATAAATAAAATGTCTTTAGGATTTTCATTTGCAAAAATATTCGAAACTATAAAATTTATGAAAAGAAAAAATAAAAAAAATGATCTCATCTAATATCCGAATAACAATAAAAAGATATATCTAAAATCATCAAAAAAGAAATTTTTATCAAGAAAAAACTGCGATCTGAAAAGAAAAAAATCTTTCATTTTTTTTAATTTCAAAAATCACTAAAGAACTTTAACTTCTTCTTTCTTTTTTTGAGCTAGATCTTTTAGATGGTTTTTTTATTTCCATTTTTCTTAAGACATCTATTTGAGTAAATAGATCAGCCTCATCTGTAAATTCGATATTTTTAAGTAAAATTTTTGCAGATAATAATTCACATTCTTGATTGGCTTTGATTTGATAAATAACATCCATATTTCCTAAAACTACACCGCTAGGATCTATTAGTGGACATTTTTTTAATTGAGTAATTTCAATATTTGATTCTTCATCATAGTTAATTGAATATTTAGAGCCATTTGCTGGATTATATTTCCATCTTGGACTATCATGCATTGCTTCAAATACTGAAGGAAATTTATACAGTAGTGTGGTATGCGCTGCTCCAAACATTTCAATAGATAGAGATTTTAATATAAAATCGATTGTATTTGGATCTTCTTCAGTTTTTTTACCAACAAGAAGTTTTTCACAAAGTTTATTTTGTAGCCAAATATAAAAGACATCTTGTTCTGCTTTAATATCATCAAAGGGTGTTAAAATATCGTTAATTGATATGTCAGCTCCTTTGGCAGAGCTAATTTCTTTAGTTAAATTAACTAAATCTATATCGGATATGATTATATCATTTACAGATGTGCTTTTGTCAGATAGTTTCTTTAACAAATCTATTATGGAATTATGTCTTGTAGAATCGCCTTTTTTAGGTAGTTTTGCAGGATCTAGAAGTAGTATTCTTTCAGCTTTTTTAGATTTAGGGATCCTTAAAAGATAGGGAAGAGCTATATCTTCATCATTTATATGAAGAAAACCATTTTTTCCAAAGACCTTTTTGGAAAAAAATGATCTAAATGACAGTTTAATTTGCGCAATGTTCAGACTTGAGATTTTATCTTCATAATATTTTTTTATTAAAGCTCTTTCATATACAACTATTCCGCCTTTTGCATATACAGTTTTTCCGTCTTTTTGAACAGCTTGTTTTGGTCCTTTTGTAACTTCGATCACGCTCTCTTCTATACTTTTTTTTCTTTTTGCTATTTCTGAAAGTCGGCTTTTTATTTTTTTAACTATTTTTGATAATTTTTTATCATCATTAAAATCTTGAATTATTTTAAAAGCTTCATAACCTCCAATAATCCTTTTTAATAATATTTTTTGTTTTTCATCTAATGTATCTAGTTTTTGTAAAAAATCTTTTGCGTCATATATATCTGTAAAATCTTTTAAAAATTTATATTTGGATTTTTTTGTATATAAAGAGGCTACTTCGAAGATTCTTTCAGCTACAGTTGTAGTTTTAAGTCCTTCTTTTTTTAATTTCTCAACTATCCTATCTACTTCTACTGTTTTTACAGTTGGCATGCCAGCTATAAATACTATGGCGCTTTTTGTATTTTTTTTCCATGTGGCTCTATCTGTAAGAGGTGTTGTTATCGGTTTTTTAGAAGAACAAAAAATGCCTTTTTCAGGTGCTTCTTGTGTGCAGTATTTATGAGTTTTCCATACTATTTCAGGTGCATGAGCTTTTGGTGATAACAAAGATTCATCAGAATCTGATATTTCTAAGCCTTTGCCTCTTGTAACTTTTGCAGAATGACCCATTTTTTTTATTTAATTTATTTAAAAAAGTTCAAAGAGTTTAAAAATATCAATGTTATTTGTCAATTTCAACTTTAGTAAAATAAATTGTATGTGTTTTTTTTTATTGATTTTATATTTTATATAAGCTTTTTTCTAAGTTAGAACATATAAAACTTTTTATTTTAAAAATGAAAAAATTTATTTTTATATTTTTATCAATATTTTTCACTTTTCAAATAAGTAGCTTTGCTAAAGAAAATGAAAAAAAAGTATCTATTTATTTTTTTTGGGGCAAAGGGTGTCCTCATTGTAAAAAAGAGAAAAAATTTCTAGATAAACTAAATAAAAAATATCCAGATGTTCAGATTTATCGATTTGAAGTCTGGGAGAATAAAAAAAATGATGAGCTTTTAAAAAAAGTCGGAAAAAAACTAAATATCAAAGTTTTATCTATCCCAGTAACTTTTGTCGGGGATAAGTATTTTATTGGATTTTTAGATGAAAATACAACAGGAAAAAATATCGAAACTGCTCTTATAGATGCTATGGAATATGGATCTTTCGATGTTGTAAAAAGTGTAATGGATGATAAAAATGAAAAGGTTATTGAGGAGGATAAAAAATATCAAATACCAGATTCAATTAAAATTCCTTTTTTTGGTCAAATCAAAATTAAAAATATATCTCTACCTTTATTAACGATTATTTTAGGCGCTATAGATGGATTCAATCCATGTGCTATGTGGGCTCTTTTGATGTTGATCTCTTTTTTAATTGCTGTTCAAAATAGAAAGAAAATGTTTTTTCTAGGATTTTTATTCATTTTTGCATCTGCTTTTATCTACTTTCTGTTTATGGTAGCTTGGCTGAATTTTTTACTGTTTTTTGCATATGTTAAATGGATAAAAATAGCTA
>JAAKFX010000018.1 GCA_011064865.1 Candidatus Anoxychlamydiales bacterium | reverse complement strand
TTTAAAGAAAAGAGATTCAAAGGCTCTTTTAAAGTCTTAGCATCCAACTCATGTATATATACTGGAGCAGAAAATGCATCTTTTAAAAGTTTAACATCTGCAATATGATCCCAATGAGAATGTGTTAAACATATCTTATCTAAGCTATACGAGCTATCATCTAAAAACTTTTTTATTTCATAAAAAGCATCAAATGACGGATCTATGACAAAAGCTTTTTTTGTCTTTTCACAGCCAACCAAGAATGTATTATTGTCAATAGGACCTAAAACAAATATTTTTATTAACATATAAAAAAACCTCGCACCGGAGAGGATTTGAACCCCTAACCTCCTGGTCCGTAGCCAGGCACTCTATCCAATTGAGCTACCGGTGCATTTAGCATTATAATGATGACGAATATTAGATGTTTTTATCAAGAAATTTCCACTTCAATGCAAAATGATTTTTTAATTATTAAAAAAAATAATTTTATTGGTATAACAAGTTATAAGGGAAAATGTATAAGAAATGGCTAATACTGCTTTTATAATTTTAGATCTACAAAATGATATTTGCAACAAAGGCGGCATTTTTCATAAAAATGGTCTAGATGTAACAGCTGCTACAACAATTATTCCTAATATTGTTGAGATGGCCTATTTTTGCAAAAATCAAAATATTCCAATAATTGCAATTCAACTCAGCGTTTTAGAAAATGCAAATAAAGAAGCTATAGGACTCGGTGTTTATAAAAAAATGATGCCTTTTTTAGAGATAGAAGGTTTAAGAAATGATTCTTGGGGACATGATTTTATAGAAGAGATTAAGTACATAGATTATAAAATAAAAAGATGGACGATGTCTTCATTTTATCAAACAGAGCTTGCAAAATATTTAGCTGCACTTAGAATCAATACACTTATATTATCAGGCTTTACAACCAATGGAATCGTCGAGACAACAGCTAGAGAAGCTGCAAGTAGAAATTATAAATTATTTACTTTGTCTGATTGCACAGCAAGCTATAGCAAAGAGCTTCATTTAACATCTTTAACAAATTTAAATAATTTTACTGAAGTTATAACATCTAAACAATTGATTGAAAATATTCAGAGGGAAAAAAAATAAATGAATATAGTTATTTTAGGAGCGGGAGAGATTGGATCTTATTTAGCCTCTGTTTTAGCAAAAGAGCAACATAGTGTTACCTTAATCGATAAAGATCCTATTATCTTAGAAAAAGTTAGTGAAAAAACAGATGTTGCAACTTTGCTTGGCTATGGCTCTAGATGGAAAATTTTAGATACTCTAATCGAAAGCGAACCTGATATTTTTATTGCAATGACAGGAGATGATGAAACTAATTTAGTATCTTGTGCTATCGCAAAAAATTTAGGCTATCCAAAAACTGTAGCAAGGGTTAAAGAGATCGGTTTTTTAGCAAGATCAAGACTTGATTTTGGAAGACTATTTTATGTTGATCACTTTATTGGCGCTGAAATGTTAGCTGCAAATGACATTTTAAAAAGTATTATAAATCCGGAAGATTTAGCTATTGAAAATTTTGCACATGGCGCTATTCAAATGAGAACAATTGTAGTCCCTAAAGAGTGGGAAAAAGTTGATCAACAATTGAGCAAACTATCTTTGCCTGAAGAGATGATTATTGGGCTTATTAGAAGAAAAAAAGTAGATCCTAAAAATAGTGAAAAAAATAAAGAACAAGTTATCTTTCCGCATGGCACAGATCATATTCAAGCAGGTGATGAAATTACCGTTTTAGGTGAAACCAAATTCATGCAAGATATCCACAGTTTTTTTAAAATTGAACAAAAAAAAGCAAAATCTGTTCTTATAGTTGGAGGCTCCCCTGTTGGAGTTCGATTAGCCCATATTTTAGAGATGAGAAACATTCATGTAAAAGTAATAGAAAAAGATGAAAACAGATGCAAAGAAATTGCAGATCTGCTCCCAAAAAGCACAGTAATAAATGAAGATGGTAAAAATTTAGATTTTTTAGAATCTGAACAAATTTCAGATGTGGATGCTTTTGTAGTTTGCACAAATAGAGATGAAGAGAACTTTTTGATTGCAAATGTTGGAAAATATATAGGCTGTAAAAAGGTTATCTGTTTGATTTCTAATATAAGTTTTGTATCGATTTTAAAGGTTGAAAATATTAAATACTCAGTATCTGAAAAGGTGAATATTTCAAATAGAATACTATCGATTCTTCATGAAGAGACAATAATTTCTATTGCATCACTCTGTGATAACAAAGCTAAAGTTATAGAAATTAAAGTCTCAGAAAAATGTAAACTTGTCGGTATTCCTCTATCAGAACTTAGCTCTAAACTACCGAAAAATTTAATTATCTCTGCAATAGAAAATCGCGGTAGAGTAATGATTGGAAAAGGCAACAGAATAATATCGCCTGGAGACACTTTAATATTGAATATAAGCCCAGAAATTTTAGATCAATTGCAAGATTTGTTTTAAGGAGTAAAAAAAATTGAGATATACAGAAGTTAGTAAAATAATCGGCAAATTACTATTTTACTTTTCTTTAATATTATTAATTCCTCTTTGCATTGCTCTTTATTTTGAATTTATTTTTGTTACAGCTCACCCAAATTCTACTTTAGCATTTTTAAAAACCATTCTAGTTTGTTTAATTTTATCTGGTATTTTTCTTTTTTTTGGAAGAAAAGCTACTGGCACTTTTTATAGAAGAGAGAGCGTTTTAATAGTAATTTTAATGTGGGTTTTAGCAACGATCGTAAGTGGGCTGCCTTTTTATTTTTCTAATACTCTAAATAATCCAAATGATTGCGTTTTTGAATCTATATCAGGGCTCACAACTACTGGCGCTACTATAATGTGCCCAAAACTTTATGAAAAAAACAGCCGACAAGAAAAACAATATGTTGTTAAAAATGCTCACTATCCAGAAAAAAACTATACTTTTTATGGAACAATAACACCAGTTAGAGATGCGTCTGGAACTGTCATCTATAAAGGAGTAGAAGCTGTTAGTAAAGCTATTTTGTTTTGGCGAAGCTTTATTCAATGGCTCGGTGGTATTGGAATTGTAGTATTATTTTTAACAGTTTTGCCAGCTCTCGCTGTTGGAGGGAAATTTTTACTGCAAGCAGAGATGACAGGTCCTGTTAAAGAATCTATAGCCCCCAGGATTAAAGAGACTGCATCACTTTTATGGAAGCTGTATTTAGGACTTACCATAATTGAGGTCTTATTTTTAATATTGACCAATGAAAAAATGCAAATTTTAGATGCCTTTTGTATAACATTTTCGAATTTATCGACTGGCGGTTATTCTATTAGAAATGATTCCATTGCAAGTTATCATAGCTTTTGGACAGAATGGATAATCATACTGTTTATGTTCGTCGGTAGCATCAATTTCGCTCTATATTTTCACTGTCTTAGAGGTAAATTTTTCAGGATTTATGAGCCTGATTTTTTCTTATATGTAGCTGTTGTTGTTATTGGATCTGCTTTAGTTATTTACAAACTAATCGGTGCTAGAAGCTATTCATTAGAAGGTATACCTAGTGGGATTTATAATTTTGCATCAGCTTTCAGAGAGGGAACCTTTCATGCAATATCAGCGCAAACATCAACGGGATTTGTAACAACCGACGTTGCAAAATGGCCCTTTGCCACCCAAGTATTTTTAATACTTTTGATGTTTATAGGCGGTATGTCAGGGGCTACTTGCGGTGGAATTAAAACTTCAAGATTTTATATTCTTTATAAAGTTTTAAAAAATAAAATTGAAGAGATCTTCAGACCATCAACCATAAGGCCTGTGAAAATTGGAAAAAAAGAGATCGATTCTAAAACTGCAATCACAGTACTTACATTTTTTTGTTTAGTTGCCTTTTTTACTATCTTAGGAACTGTCTTTTATATCTTTGCTCAGATAGATTCTGAAACAGCTATCTCTTCTGTTGCTTGTATGTTAAACAATATTGGTTTTGCCTTTGGGGCTGGAGGTCCGACAACATCTTTTGCTTTTATGGATGGTTTTAGCAAACTTTTATCAAGTTTTTTAATGCTACTCGGTAGATTAGAATATTTTATAATTGTAATTATATTTGCACCAATTTTTTGGAAAATCAAATAATTTTTTAAGCCTCTAATCTTCGAAATACTTCATCGCATATCTTTTCTGAAAGTTCACTCCAGTGTGAACATTTAGGATCTGTAATTTTTATAAACTCATTTTTTGTTTTACTAACAGAGTTGAAAAAACTCGCCGCTTTAGTAATTTTTATATCATTTTTCAAATAGATTATTATTTTTTTACCTTTAACATTTGCCCACTCTTTAGCTAAAGAATATCCCCAATCAAAGCTAACTGTAATAATAGATAAAACAAAAGCAACAATTGATGAAAAAACTTCGATTATTTTAGATATAACTATAGGTCTTTTTAATTGTCCATTGATGTAAATTTTATGTTTAGTCACAAAATTAACAACTTTATCAACAACTCTTTGAGACGCCATTTTTTCTATGATGACAAAAGGCAATATCACAAAATAGGAAAATACTTCTTGAAACATCTCTTTAGCGATATAGTAAACTCCCTTTTGAATTTCAGCTGGACTTCTATCATAAATACTTTTTATTTTTTTGTGCTTTGCTGCGAGATAAATAGCTTTTAATGTTCCAAAAGAGTGCCCCCAAACAGTAATTTTACTTTTAGGAACTTTTAATTTTCTAATAGCATATTGATAGATCGATTCTATATCTAAAAACAGTCCTTTTTTAGTAGCTCTTCCTTCGCTTTTTAAAACTCCTCGATCATTAAAAACTAAAATATTATGCTTTTTAATGTTTTCTATAGCATCTGGATAACGTCCTAAATCTTGAAATCTGCCACCTTGACCTAAACAGTGGATAATTAAAGGAGCATTTAATGAAAGATATCTTCCCTTGTCATCTTTGCCTGGTATAAAAGCACCACATAATTTTACTCCATCTGCAGTTTTTATCTCAATAAACTGAGCTTTAAAGCTATATTTTAAATAATTTAGTCCCTTTTTTAAATACTCTTTTTGATTTTCATCAGTCTTTGTGCCATCTTTATTATAAAAATCAATGTTTTCTTTTTTACTATAACTTTGAGATGGAACAAAAAAATGATACCCTAAAAACAGATGTATTCTATGTTTCAAATAACGAAGTGCATATATTGGGAAAATCGCAACTGAAAGTATCTGATATGCAAAATTCGCTATTTTACCAAATAACGATTTTTGCATATACTTCGGATATGTCGCTTCGAACATATTCTTAGTATCTATTCTAGGTGGCTCTATATTATTTTTAATGCTCATATTTTTATTATTTTTTTTTATTTTATTAACTTTTATTTATGGGCATAGAAAATTTATTTACATGCCCATTGGAGGAAATTCGCCTCCCATTGAGCTCATCATATCGCCCATGCCTCCCATTGGTGGCATGCCGCCCATTCCACCCATGCCGCCCATACCTCCCATCATAGAAGGGTCCATTGGCATTTGAGACTCTTTTTTAGATGAGGGCTTATCTGTAATCATAACAGCAACAGAGAGCAGTAAAATAGCTATTGATGTAGCAATTTTTAAAGCTGTTTTTGTAACAAGCACTGGATCTATAACACCATCTTTTATTAAATCTGAAAATTTATCTGTTAAACAGTTATATCCCCAAGAGCCTTTTTTCTCTAAAATCTTCTCTACTATTACATCTCCTTTCATCGAAGCATTATTTGCAATAGTAGCAGCTGGCATAGCTATTGCATTTTTTATGATTCGAATACCTAATTTTTCATCGCTATTTGCAGCTTCGATTTGATCTAATTTTTCTATACATCTAAGAAGCGCTACTCCACCACCTGCTACAATTCCTGCAATTGTTGCCGCTTTTGTAGCATTTAGAGCATCATCTACTCTTTGTTTTTTCTCTTTCATTTCAGTCTCTGTTGCAGCACCTACATGAATTATTGCAACCCCGCCAATCAAATGAGCTAATCTCTCATTTAATTTTTCGAGATCATAATCTGATGTTGATTGATTAATTTGAGCCTTAATATGATTTGCTCTTTGATTGATACTATTTATATCCCCCTGGCCATCTATAATAGTTGTCTCTTCTTTAGAAACTATTACCTTTTTAGCTGATCCAAATACAGTCTCATCAAAGTTTTCTAAAGTTAAATCAACGCTCTCAGATACAACTTTTGCATTTGTAAGAGCCGCTATATCTTCCAAAATTTCTTTTCTATTATCCCCAAAAGCTGGCGCTTTTACACAAGCTATTGGCAGATTTGCTTTCACTTTATTTATTACTAAAGTATTGAGAGCTTCTGCTTCAATGTCATCTGCAATAATCAAAACAGGTCTTGTATCTTTTTGCATGACTTTTTCTAAAATAGAAACAACATCTTTCGCAGAAGTGAGTTTTTTATCCGTAATAAATATTAAAGGATTGTCTAATGACACTACCATCTTTTCAGCATCAGTTACAAAATACGCTGATACATAACCATTTTTAAATTGCATTCCTTCAACAACTTCTAAAGTTGTATCAATTCCTTTCGCATCTGAAATAGTAATAATTCCATCCTTGCCAACTTTTTTCATTGCATCTGCAATAATAGAGCCGATTTCCTCATCGTTATTAGAAGATATTGTAGCGATCTGTTTTATCTCTTTATCAGATTTAATCTCAGTAGTTATAGTATCTAGATGATCGAGACATGTTTTTGTAGCTATTTCAATCCCCTTTTTTAAAAAAATAGGATCTGCTCTAGCAATGACATTTTTCAAACCTTCAGCGAAAATAGCCTTGGTTAAAACTAAAGATGTCGTTGTTCCATCACCTGATATATCAGCTGTTTGTAGTGCTGCTTGTTTCGCAATTTGAGCTCCCATATTTTCAAATTTATCTTTTAAAAAAATCTCTTTAGCAACACTAACTCCATCTTTTGTAGAAATAATATCAAAATCTTTTTTGATTAATACATTTTTCCCTTTTGGCCCTAAAGTGATAGCGACTGCTTTAGTCAATGTATTGATTCCTTTTAAAATAGCTCTGAGGGCTTTGTCATTAAATGCAAACAACTTAGACATGTCTTATTCTCCTTCAAATATTTCTTTTAAAAAAACAATTTACAATTACAAACTTCAATAAAGTATTTATACCAAAGTAATAATAAAATCTTTTATAGGTTTAAGTTTATATAAAAAATCTAGATACATTGTAAGCTATTTTCGCAATTTAGTCAATAGATGGACGATAGATTTTTTCGCTGAATCTATTCAAAAATAAAGCACTTTACTCTACACTCTTTTGAAAACCCTTTTAAAGTCTATGCAAGATAACAAATATTCAAATTACTTAGAGACAACAAACCTACTATTTTTAGGTATAAAAAATGAATCTTTAAGTTTAGATGAAAGAGTAGAAAAATCATCCGAGCTAGCGCAACTACTAATTTTACTTGTAAATGAAGAAAAAAATGGAGCAAATAAAAAAAGAGAGAATAATCTTGTAAAAGTTTTAAATACGCTGCAAGGCAGAGCCATCATATCAAATTTAATAGATCAAACTTTTCGCTCAAAATCACTAAAAACAACCCTAAATCAAATCTCTCATATATTTAATTCATATGATATGCCTATTTCTTTTAAGTTTTCTTGCAGACTCGAATTTTTACTTATCAAATTATTAAAGTGGTCTTTCCCAAAATTTTTGAAAAATCATATACAAAAAAAAATCATTAAAGAGTGTTTACATATCATAAATTTTGCAGATCCTTTGCTTTTAAAAAAGTATCTAATTCAAAATAAAAAAAATGACATAATTATTTCTCCTATTCAAAAACCTAGTTTTGGAAAAAAAACAATCGAAAATCATTTGAAAAATATTTTTAATCTCATAGAAATGGCCCACATTAAGTCTATTTGCATAAATATCTCAGATTTAATGACTTTAAAATATGCAGGTCTAGCACACAATCAATTAGAAGAAAATCTCATAAAAATTTATAAAAAAGCAATTGCTCATTTTCAGAAAACAAAAAAAGAAAAATTAATAATTTTAAATATCGAAAATCATAAAGATATTGAATCTACCATAGATGTTTTTGAAAAAGTTTTAAAAAATGATGAATTTTTACAGATAAAGACTGGTATTACTTTGGATGCATATTTTCCAGAGATTTTTGATTTGCAAAAAAGGCTTACAGATTTTGCAAAAAAAAGATGTGAAAAAAATGGAAAACCAATCCTGATTAGAATCGTCAAAGGTTTTCGATTAAACATAGAGCAAATTGTATCATCAAAAAATAATTGGCCATCTAAAACATTTACATCAAAAATTGAGACTGATGCAAATTTTAAAAAAATGATAACCTATGGATGTGAGATTGAAAATATAAAAGCTGCAAATATAGGAATTGTAACATCTAATATTTTTGATATCTCTTTTGCTTTAATTTTAGTTAAAGAAAAATCATTAGAACCTTATATATATTTCGAGATTGGTAGATCTAAATCTACAAATACGATTCAAAAAGCATTGCAAAAGTTAATTGAAAAAAATTTAAAACTTTTCTGTCCTGTTGTTTTTAAAAACGAATTCCATTTAGCAAGCGGCTTTCTTTTAGGCAAAATAAATGATAGCTCTAATCCTGAAAATTTCTTATCTAGACTAGATAATCTATTTCCAGGTACTACTGCATGGGAGGATGAGCTTGACAATTTTAAACAAAGCATCAAATTTATTGATAAATTATCTATAGTAAAAAAGCACAAAATCAAAAGAAATTTGTTTGCAACTAGATCAACTTCAAAAGTTTTTGAAAACGAACCAATTACAGATTTTTCAATAAAATCGAATATAGATTGGGCGGAAGAGATTATTGAAAAAGCAAAAATATTTGAAAATAAAAATGTAGCACTTTTTATTGATGGAAAAACTGTTTTTTCAAAAAACTTTCAAATTGGCAAAAATCCCGCTTATCCTCAAAAAGATTTGTATAAATGTTTTTTAGCAGATGAAACTTTAATCGAAACTACTATTAAAACAGCTAAAAATTCAGAAAAAAAATACAAAGATCTTTCATTAGAAAAAAGATGTGAAATTTTAAAAAAAGTCTCTCAAAAAATTCGAGAAAATAGATCTTTGCTTATTGAAAGTTTGATTATCGATATTGGAAAAAGTTTTTTTGAAGCAGATTGTGAAATATCTGATGCTATAGATGCTATTGAATATCATATAAATAACATTTTAGATCTATATTCGCACAAAAATATCCAATTTGAATCCAAAGGAACTTTTTTGATAACTCCAGCTATGAGTTTTCCAATCTCTACTATGGCAGAAATTATTGCATGCGCTTTTCTATGTAAAAATTCCATTATAATAAAACCCTTTTTAGAAAGCTCTTTTGCTTGTTACACGCTAGCAAAACTCTTTTTGGAGATAGAGCCTTTTCAATATTTTTTGCAGTTTATAAATTACTCAAATGATCTTTTAGAGAAAAAATTAATTTCAGATCCAAGAATTAACTCAGCAATGATCTACACCTCAGCTAGCTATGCTAAAAAACTTACAAAATTAAGAAGCGGATACGAGCTATTAGCATCAACTGGGGGAATAAATTCAATAATAGTTACAAATGCCGCTGATAAAGAGATGGCAATCTCAGCTATTATAGATTCTGCTTTTGATTTTTCTGGTCAAAAATTTTCATCAGCATCCACATTAATTTTGGAAAAAGAAATTTATGATGACATAGAATTTCAAATGAATTTAAAAGATGCAGCTGAAAATATAATTGTAAATAGTGCTTTTGATCTAAAAACTACTATTACACCTCTTATAAATGAGCCTACAAAAGAGTTAAAAAAAGCCTTAATGACCTTAGATGCTGCTGAAATGTGGCTATTACAACCTAAACAAGACAAAAAAAATCCTAATCTTTTTTCACCTGGAATAAAATATGGAGTCACACAAAATAGTTCTCATGAAAACTATGCCCCGCTTTTATCAGTAATGAGAGCAAATGATTTAGACCATGCAATTGAGCTTGCAAACAGCTCCAAATTTGCACTAGCCGCTGGACTTTTTAGTTTAGATGGCAAAGAACATTCGAAATGGATTGACAATATCGAAGCTGGAAATTTATATATCAACTCAAAAATCACTGATGCAAAAATAAAAAGACAACCATTTGGAGGATATAAAGAGAGTGCTTTTGGCCCCTTTCATAAATCAGGAGGAGCAAATTATTTGCTAAACTTTTTAAAACTCTCTCAAATATCAATGCCAACAGAAACTCTAGCAGTCAATGATTGGGTAAAAAGTTTAACTCAATTTTTAGAAAACATTAATGTCTCTAAAGAAAATTTAGAGATTTGGCTCAGATCTATTGCAAACTACGCTTACTTTTGGCAAAGACTAAAACATGATTTAGATCATTGTAAAATTATCGGACAAGACAACATTCATCGTTATAAAATAAGAGAAAATATAACACTCAGACTCCCAAAAGATCCATTTTCATTAGATGCTCTAAGAGTTTGTGCTGCAGCCTTGATATGCTCATCTCCAATAGAGATCAGCTGGACAAGTTCAAAAAAATTAGATGAGTTTAATTGGATAGATCTTCTTCCAACACTCTCTAACATTGAAGAGAGCGAAAATGACTTTCTAAAAAGAGTAAAAAGTGGCACAATTGCAAGACTACGTTTAGTAGAGCCACCTAGCACAGAGTTAAAAACAAAAGCAGCAGAGGCCGGAGTTTGCTTAATAGATAGTCCAGTTTTAGCAAATGGCAGATTTGAGCTTTTACACTTTTTAAAAGAGCAGTGCATTACTTATGAATATCATAGGTATGGTAATTTAGGAATTAAAGAATCAGAGATTAGAAAACCCTTATTATGAAAAAAGCAGTGTTAAACTCAGAGCAACAAAAAGCCGTTGATCATATAGAAGGACCACTACTCGTACTAGCTGGAGCCGGATCTGGAAAAACTAAAGTTGTTACTGAAAAAATTGCAAAATTAATTTCTATTGGGGTTGATGCCGATAGCATTTTAGCTCTAACTTTTACAAATAAAGCTGCAAATGAGATGTCTGAAAGAATTAAAAATTTGACATCAAAAAATGTAGTAGCTTGCACTTTTCACTCACTTGGGGCAAAAATCTTAAGAGAATCTATAAATCATTTAGGTTATGAAACAAATTTCACAATTTACGATTCAGAGGATTCTTTAAAACTTTTAAAAGAGTGTTTAAATTCTTTAAAATTAAAAGAGGACAAAGCTCTTTTAAAAAAAATAAGATACAAAATTTCAACTCTCAAAAATAATTTAATTGATATTGACGATATAAATGCTCTCTCTAATCTTACAAAAAATGAAATCGAAGCTTTTCGGTTATATCAAAACAAATTAAAAGCATGTAATGCTTTAGATTTTGAAGATCTTTTATATTTGACAGCTATGCTTTTCAAAAAGATTCCCAAAATATTAGAGCTTTATCAAAACAAATGGAGTTTTCTTTTAATAGATGAGTATCAAGATACAAATTTTGTACAATACACAATAGCAAAACTGCTCTCATTAAAAACTCAAAATATTTGTGCTGTTGGCGATCCTGATCAATCAATCTATTCATGGAGAGGAGCTAGATATCAAAACATTTTAAATTTTGATCAAGATTTTAAAAATGCAACTATAATAAAGCTCGAAAAGAACTATCGATCAACACCTACAATATTAAATGCAGCAAATGAGCTTATAAAAAATAACCAAAACAGATATGACAAAAATCTTTTTAGCGATCTTCAAGATGGAGAGAAAATAAAACTTTTCAAAGCTGATGATGAAAAAATGGAAGCTTCCTTTGTTGTTGAAAAAATATTAAAACACAATTTCAAAGAACAAATAGATCTAAAAGAGATCGCCATATTTTATAGAACTAATTTTCAATCTAGAATTTTTGAAGATATTCTACTATCTCAAAAAATCCCCTACATTATCTATGGAGGGCTCTCTTTTTATCAAAGAAAAGAGATCAAAGACATTTTAGCATTTTTAAGACTTGTCATCTCCGATTTAGACTTTTTAGCATTTTCAAGAACTATAAATATCCCAAAAAGAGGCTTTGGTAAAACCTCAATTAGCAAACTATTTTTTATATCTGAAAAAAATCAGATTCCAATAATTTCTCTTTTAAAAAAACTTGTTATTGATTCATCTGCTTTTCCTGATATAAGGCTGAATATAGGGCAAAAAGAAAGTCTCAAAAGTTATTTAAATGCTCTTTTTGAAATTAGAGATCTTTATAGGCAAAATATCGATATTGATGAGCTAATCTCTCATGTTTTAACAAAAATGAACTATTTAAATTACTTAAAAGAAGATCCTCAAAGTTTTGAAGATCGAAAAGAGAATATTGATGAGCTTATAACCAAAGCAAGCGATTATCAAAAAAACAATCATACTTTAATAAAATTTTTAGAAGATATTTCTCTCGCAATCTCTAAACAAGAAAAAAAAGAAGAAAACTCTCTAAAATTAATGACACTTCATAACTCAAAAGGTTTAGAGTTTGAAGTATCTTTTATCGTTGGCTTAGAAGAAGATCTTTTTCCTCATGTAAACTCTAAAAGCTCAACAGAAGAGATAGAAGAAGAGAGAAGACTTTTTTATGTTGGAATGACAAGAGCTAAAAAGCATTTATATATTAGCTCTGCTCAAACTAGATATATGTTCGGCGGCACTAAATTCTCTATCCCCTCTCGTTTTTTAAAAGAGCTTCCTCAAAAATACTTATCAGATCTATCAAATCCTTTTGATAGCTCTAGCTACGACAATATTGAAAGATCTAAACCAATAATAGAAAATACCTCTTCATCTAAAAATTTTTACCCTAATCAACAAGTCTATCATAAAACTTTTGGACTTGGAGTCGTTAAAAAAATCTATCAAACATCGCTCGGTGAAACTTTAGATATAATTTTTGAAACATCCTCCTCTATTAGATCTTTAGTCACAAAATATGCAAAATTAAAAATCGTATCTTGAATCTAGTGTAATTTTTTACTTAAACAATTGAACAACACGCTTTTACACCTGTAATTAAAATTATTCATTTTATTACAAATAAATATATAATTAATATATTAACTAATTTAATAATTGAAATTATTAAATATATTTATTAAGATAATTGTCTTTATTAAAAAAACAATGAGATATATTTGTGAATATTAAAAAAATAATAAGCTCTATTGCTCTATTTATGTTTAGTGGCTCTCTGCTTTTTGCTGCTGATATTGATACAAAACCCCAGACAAGACCTACTTTTAGAAAAGTAAATAAAGAAATACCTCAAATAGATGAAAAAGTTGAAAAAGATAAAAATAGTTTTTTTTATTTGAATGGTCAAGCTCTGTTATTTTTACCACCAGAAAATCTAGTTTTACCAGAAGCAGGTATTGGATATAGATATAGGAATGGATTTCATGGATTTGATGCTAATATGTCTATAGATCCAATTATGTCATTCAATATTGGAATACCAATAGCAATTACTAGTGCGAGTTATTTGGGATATTTTAATTCTAAAAATAATACCTCCACTTATTATGGACTCGGTCTTTCAAGCAGTTTGCCTATGCCTTTTTTTGTATCTCCAGATTTAATCCTAGGTAGACAATTTGATAAAAAATTTATTCAATTAAAAGTTCATTTTCTACAGACCTATGAATCCAAATATTCTTCTTTTACACCTAGTCCATCACTTTCTGTAGGATTTGGATTTTAAATCATTTCATCAAAATATTTTAAAATTTGTCTATTATAGAGATAAACATTGAAACTGTTTACCTCTTTTTGTTATCTAATAATTTATATTTTTGATTGCGAGAATTCGGTTTTTCTTCAATAGAATAAGTAATAATTTGATTATCAAGCATATCTTTTAGAGTCTTTTTTAAAGCTCCCGATATACTTTTGTGCTGTAATTTTTTAGCTATTTCCGATTTGGACAAAGGCTTTTGAGATAATAATTTTATTATTTTCTCCTTTATCGACTCGGGCCTCCACTCAGGCCTTGACTCGGGCCTAAACTCAGATCTTTTTTTATCTTGAATAGAGTGGCAATTTCGGATAATCCATTATCTAAGAGTTTATATTTTTGTAGTCTACTATTTAGCTTATCTAAATTTGTATATGCAATTATTTCGTCTTTAAGCATATCCTTGAGAGTCCTTTTTAGAGCTCCCGATATTTTATTATAACCTAAATTTTTTGCTATTTCTGATTTCGATAAAGGCTTTTCAAATAATAATCGTGTTATTTTTTCTTTTATCGACTCTGGCCTTGACTCAGGCCTATTTTGTTGAGAAGATTTAATTCTAACAGGTCTAAAAATTATACTAACAGTTTGCATCTTCTCATTCCACTTCGGAATAGGATTGCCATTTTTTTTACTCCAATCTATAATATTCAACGTTCCTGATCCCCATTTTTCAATTATTCCTGTAAGAACTACAAATATTTTTTTTAAATCATTTCATCAAAATATTTTAAAATTTGTCTAGTAGAGATAAATATTTTCCAATGTTTATCTCTTAATCTATAAAACGAGATATTTGGAATAAATCTATTTGGAAATACTGTCTTATTTTGAGACCAAGAAGGTCTCCAAAGAGAAGCTGATCTATGATTTCTAAATATTGAAATAGTATCGAGACCTAAAAAAGACGATAGATGACCTATTCCAGAATCGTTGCCTATCATAAAAGAAGATTCGTAGATAAAGGCTGCTAAATCATTTAAATTATCAAAACTTTTTAGATCTAAATTTTGCTTTTCAATATCTACAAATTCATTTGTCTCATTTTCGCTTACAACAAATACAGGCTCAAATCCTTTATCAATTAAATATTTTGCGAGTTTTATATATTTTTGAATTTGCCAATTTTTACTTTTTTTAGCGCCAGATGGATGGAAAATTATTCTTTTTTTAAATTTTTGAAATATTAAATTTGTGGGAATTGTCAGATCTATTTTCTTAGATGTTTTTTTAAGCTTTAATACGTTGTTACAAAATAGATCGATATTATCGACCATAGAGAGATTTGGTTTAAAAAAAGCATCTTCAAAATAGGGTTGGCCTCCTAATTTTTTAGAAGGACAAGGATTTAAAACAAATATCTTCTTTGGATAAAAATTTTTTCCATCAAGAATTAGTTTCATAATAAAAGGACTATTTTCATTATAGGAGATAAATATCTGATCAAAACTATCTAAAATTTTGGGTATTTCATCGATTTGGGGATAATTTTTGATTAAAAGATGGGGAAAATAGCTTTGCATTTGCGATAAACTACTGTGAAAAGTATCAATTTGAATATCATTCAGATATAGATTGTGAGATAAAGCTATAGCAATAAGACCATCGCCAAGACCGGGACTACTAAAATTTGCTGCTTTCATAATTTTCAAAATCTTTTATTAATTTAGAAAAATTTTTCAAAACTCTTTTAGATGAAATGGTATTTTTCCAATATTGTTCTCTAAGCCTAAACCCTTTAATATTGAGCAAAGGCAGAGAGATTACAGATCTATCGAAATAAAAACTCGGCCTCCAAAATATATGTTTTCTTTTAGTTGAAAAAATAGTCAAAGTTGGGATTTTTAAATTTGATGCTAGATGAGCAATACCAGAATCATTTCCTATCATAAAACCAGATTCATAGATAAAGCTTGCAATTTCATGTAAATTATTAAAAGTAAATATTTGATCATTTGAAAAATTTAAAAAATTTTGTCTTTCAAAAGACATTAAAATAAAATAGGGATCAAAACCTTCTTTTTTTAATTTTTTAAAAAGTTTTAAAAATTTTTCTTTTGGCCAATTTTTTTCTAGATCATTGCTCGATGGATGAATAACCACTCTTTTAGGATATTTTCTATATGATAAATTAGAGGGAACCGTAATATCATTTGAAGAGAGTACAGATGTGAGGTTTAACTCATTTTCTAAAAAAACTATTAAATTTTCTTTCACAGTCTTTTTAAAATCAAATTTCAAATCCCCAATTGGAGGATTTTTGCCTTTGCAAGCAGATGGATGAATCTCAAACGTTATATCTTTATATTTCTCTTTTGCAACTTTTACAAGTTTTTTATTTAAAGGATCATAATCAGAATTTATGATTATTAATTGATAATCTTTTAAAAAATCAAAGTTATCATTTTTTGGATAAGGACGTATTTTTGTATATTTAAACCAATTATCTAAGTTATATAAAAATGGATGATAAGTATCGACCTCATAGCCATTTTTACTTAAATTGTTTGAAAGTACTAAAAATAAAAGCCCATCTCCTAAGCCTTTAGATGGATAAACTAATGCTTTTTTCATAAAGTTTTCTCTGTCCTTTCTAAATTTTTTTGCCTTTTATTAAAAACTCTCATATTCCAATTAGGCGGAAGATTATCATCAATAAAATTTCTATTTTTAAAATATTTTAAATTTCGAGTAATAAATTTTGGATACGTTTCATCGATTTTTACAAGTTTGCATCTTCTAGCCCATCTCATAACTTTATATGCTTTTTTCCATCTTGGAATATTTCTTTCTTGATGCGCACATGAATTAATTTTATAAGCAAATCTTGAAATCCAGCCCATATCTGTAAAATGCCACCCAGCATTATCTAAATAATGAGTATAAGAGTAATCACAGCGAAGATGTTGTGGTGAGTATTCTTTTATAGTCTTATAAGATGCTGCATAGCCAAGAGCCCAAATATCGATATTCATATCTCTTCTATTTAAGAAATAACGATACATTTTTAAATTAAGTCTGAGAGGATCTTTATTACCCTTTATTAAATCTTTTATCTCAGATATTTTTTCTTCTCTTACTATCTCATCTAGATCAGAAATTATCACAATATCTTCATCTTTTGCATCTTTTAGCCCGAGCATTATATCATTTCTTTGAGCATTTTCTCTATGCCAATCACTCAACGGTTTTTCTCTTTTAGGACCAACAATATGTATTATCTTATCTAAAAATTTTGCAAATCTTTGTTTGTTCTCTTCAAAATAAAGTTTTTTTTCATTACCGCTTTGAGTAAGTGGATTTTCAACTATAACAAAATGATCAACTACATCATAGAGCTCATTTAATCTAACCTCTAAAAGCTCTAGCTCATTGAAAAAGGGAAAACAATCATAAATTTTAACATCTTTTTCATTTGCAAAAACAAATGTAGATAAAAAAAACTCAATACCTAGTACAAAGCTGAAAAAAAATCTCATACAAACCACTTATAGTTAACTACAAAAAATTATTAAAAAAAAACCAGATTAAATAAATAAAAAAATGTGCTATTGAAAAATTAGATAAGCAAGACAAGACCATGGCATTTCAATCTTTTCAAACAAAGCAACTTCAAACGCTCAATATGACCTATTTCATGAAAAGAGCCTTTTTAATCCTACAAATGACAAATCAAGAACTGAAAAATTTTGTTGAAATGGAGATTGAAAAAAACCCAATTTTAGAAATTGCAGATAATAAAAACAGTTCTACTAAAATATCAGAAGAGAAAAAAAATGAATTTTTCTCCGCTGTATATAAACCATCTTTATTTGAACATTTGATGGTTCAAGCAAAACAAAGTTTTTCTACTAAAAAAGAGATTGTTATTGCAGAAAATATAATCGGCAATCTAGATGAAAAGGGATATTTTACACTTGATCTAGATTCTTTAGCAAAAAATCTCAAAACTTCTAATCAATTAATTTTTAAAGTTTTAAATATTGTAAAAACATTCGATCCCAAAGGAATCGCTGCAAAAAATCTAAAAGATAGAATTTTGTCTCAAATAGAAGATGTAAAATCTTTAGAATATAAAATTTTTCAAAACTATTTCGATGATATTTTAAAAAATAAAATTCATAAAATTGCTAAGAAATTAAACTTGAGTAGAAAAAAAACTCAAAAAACAATAGAGAAAACAATTTCTAGCTCTATTTTTGATGTAACTACTACATTTTCAAAAAATATTTCAAATCATATATCTGCAGATATAATAATCAAAAAAACAGCTAAAAATTGGATCATTGAAATAGATGAAAAATTGACTAATTTTAATATGAATAAAGATTATGTTAAAATTATTGAATCTGATAATGCTAAAAGCTCAAAACACTTTATAATATCTGCTAAAATCTTGATGAAAAACATCATAACCAGAAGAAAGCTTTTGTTCGATATTGCTTATTTTATCATTAAAAATCAACAATCTTTTCTACTTGAAAAAACCTCACTAAATCCCCTCTTTATTAAAGATGTCGCAAGTTACTTAAAGGTACATCCATCAACAATATCTAGAGCTATTGCTAATAAGTATATTGAATGCCCCGTTGGCCTTTTATCAATAAAAAGTTTTTTTGCAGCTTCTAAAAATGACAAAAATATAGATTTTTCAAAAGCTAAAAGCATCTTAAAACAGATTTTAGATCTCGAAAACAAACAACAACCACTCTCTGATCAAAAACTTAGCGTCTTAATGAGAGAAAAAGGATATCCTCTACATAGAAGAACGATCACAAAATATAGAAAAAAGTTAAAAATTAGCTCTTCGAGATTTCGAAAAAAATATGATTAATAAATTTATGATTCAAGAAAAAAAACACTACTTTTAAATTTTATTTATATCTTCAAAATATGCTAAATGAATTAATCTCAATCTTAAAGATTCATCTTTTGATATTTTAAAATATTTTGTAATTTCATTTTTTTTAAATCTAGAAAATTTAAAAATCTCTTCATCTGTTAAGCGAAACAAAACAGTTCTTGCTTTTTTCTTGCAGCCAAAAATTTTAAAAAGCTTTTTAAAAGTTTTTTTTAATTTTCTTCGAATATGAAAAAGTCTAATAAGCCCTAAGCTAAGATAAGTTAAAGTTAAAAATGCAAAAAAAGTAGCTATGTAAGATAAAAAAGTAAGGCTAGATAAAATAAAAAATATTTGAAAAACAAAATATCCTCCCATAAGAGCAAAAAATATAAAAACTTCTTTTTCAGATCTAATAATAGGACCGAATATTTTTCTAAAAAAACTCGTTGCGCTCATGAAAGCAAAAATCTCTTCTGTTTTAGGCTCATCGAACGCAATTCTAATCGAATGAATAGCTTCATGCGCTAATATTTCATCTAAAGTATAAATAAAAAGATATGGTTTGTGCCGAAGTTTTTTTCTAAATTGCAAAACTGGAATTTTAATAGAGTTTTTTGAAACTTCTATTATCCAAGTTGCTGCTGCTTGAAAAAAATGAAGCTCTTTATCGCTATAATATAGAGCGAGAGTAGTTGGAGATACATCAAATAAATTTAAAAGCTTAGCTCTTGTCCAGTTCCATCGAGGCTTCAAAACTCTATTATCTAAATCAAAAGGCTGATTTTGTTCATGATTTTCAAAAAAAGATTTAGGATTTTTTATTAATGTTTTACTAAAATCGATTCTTTTTAAAAAATCTCTCTCATTTTCATTGGGGCCAGGAATGAATCCTTCTTTATTCAGTCTTAATAATTCTTCGTCTGTTATCATAAATAAACATCAAAATTTAACACTTTTACTTTAACAAAAATCGAAATTAATCTACATTTTAATCCTTTTTTATAAAAAAGTTATATATTGACTAGAATTTAAAAAAATCATTAGATGCTAATAGAATAAGGAAAAAGCGTAGATGACAAAACCATTAATTATTGTAGAATCCCCAGCAAAAATAAAAACATTAAAAAAATTTTTAGGAGCTAAATATAATTTTGGTTCATCTGTGGGGCATATAAGAGATCTTCCTGAAAAAGAGTTTGGAATCGACGTAGAGAATAATTTTGAACCAACATATGTAAATCTTCCTTCAAAAAAAGATGTTATAAAAAAGTTAAAAGATGCTGCTAAAAAAGCTGATATTGTATATCTATGTCCCGATCCTGATCGAGAAGGAGAAGCAATAGCTTGGCATATAGCATCAATACTGCCAAAAAACACTAAGATAAAAAGGGTCACATTTAATTCTATAACACAAAGCGAAGTATTAAATGCTTTAAAACATCCGAGAAAAATAGATCAAGCTCTAGTTGATGCTCAGCAAGCCAGAAGATTATTAGATAGAATTGTAGGATATAAA
>JAAKFX010000017.1 GCA_011064865.1 Candidatus Anoxychlamydiales bacterium | reverse complement strand
CCGAAAAATGGCCAGACCCAGAATCGAACTGGGGACACAAGGATTTTCAGTCCTCTGCTCTACCAACTGAGCTATCTGGCCCAAAGAATATTAATATATGGTAGAAGATTTGAAGATTTTTGAAAATAATTAATTTTTATAGATTATGTATAGACCCTGAATAATTTTTTATAGACCTTGAACTTTTCTCATATCGGACTCTATGAAGATCATATCTTTTAAGACATTTGTAGCTTCGATCATTTGCAGATCGTCTTGTCCGTAGTTACTAGCGTCAATTTGAACATCTTCGCCTTGTAATTTGGCTTTGATTTGTTTTTGTCTTTTTAAAAAGTTTTGAAAATCGGGATCTTTTAAAATCCTATTTTGAGAATTTGCTTTTAAAGTTGGTAGCATTTTTTGCCAAAAAGTGACCTTTTTTTGAAGATTTGGTAGATAATTTACCCTAAACCAAATTTTTATTTTTCCTTGAATATCTGATAGTCTATCTGTGTAAGCTTCTTTTATCCTGTCAGATTTTAAAGGATATTTTAAATATTTTTCTCCAATTTTGAAAGGTGAATATTCTGATGGAACTATTATATCAGCTTTCACACCTTCTATCTGGGTTGTTTTTCCAGATACTGTATAATATTTACCTACTGTTACCTTGAAAAAATGCTCAGCATTTTTATCTGTAATGGTTTGATATTGAATGGAGCCTTTTCCAAAAGTTGCTTTATCCCCTACAATTAAAGCAACACCATAATCTTGAAGAGATGCTGCTACAATCTCCGATGCTGATGCAGATAGTTTTGAAGTTAGAATAACTAAAGGGCCGTTATAATAGGCATCACCTTCAATATTTCTTAGATATCTCATCTCATCTTGAGAATTTTTAGAAATTACAACAACTCCACTTTTAATGAACAAGGAAGAGACTTTAATAGCTTGAGATAAAAAACCACCGGCATTTTCTCTTAAATCTAGAACAATGCCTAATAAATTATCCTCTTTTTTAATAGTTCTTATAGCTTTTTTCATATCTTTTTCAGAGGTTATTCCATTAGAGTTTTCGTAAAAAGAAGTAAGATCTAATTTTGCTATAACTCCATCAGCGTATGGCTCTAGTGTATACGTCAATCTTTGATCATCCATAGAGATTGGCTCTCTTTGAAGTTTTATTCTCCAAAAAGAGATTGATCCATCATCTAAAACTCTTTTAAATCCTAATACAATGTCAGGATTATCTTTCGTTTTCATCATTTTCATAACTTTATCGAAATTCAAATATTCAACAGATTCACCATTTATTTCGGTTAAAATATCATTAGTTTTAATAATTTTAGCTCTTTGAGCCGGAGAATTTGCAATGAGATCTGTAACTATAACACCGTCAATACTCTCTGATAGAACTATACCGACTCCTTCGAATTCTTTTTCTAAAGAAAGTCTCATTTGTTCTGCTTCATCTTCAGAAAAAAAATAGCTATGAGCATCTAAGCTTCTAGAAAAAGATTTTAAGATATATTGAGAGATAATATTTTCATTAATATATTCAAGATAATTTGTTTCATTCTTATTGAGTTTTCTCTCTAATAGAACAAACACTCTCTCTCTTTTTTCTTGAGTATCTATTTTAGATCTTTTCTGCTGATTTAAATAAAAAACCGATAAGGTATTTTTTTGTCTTTGAACAAGTTCATTGAAATTTTTTGCATAACTTGAATCATCATTTTTAAGATTTTGATGAACTATTTCAGTTTTTATTAGCTCTTTTCTTATCTCTTCTCTGAGTTTTCTCGATCGAGTAATTGATTTTTGAAAAATTTTATTTAAATTTTCAAATACTGAAAAATCACCGTTTTTGATTTGATTCAATATGATATTTGCATTTTTTTGATTTAAATTAATATATTCATCCACTTCTTCTTGCAGAAGATAGATTTTTAAAGGATCGAATTGATCTATATACAAACCTAAAGCTCTAGAAATGAGCTTTGTATCATATTCTTTATACTCAATATGATACTCAAATATACGATCCATTATTTTGTTTATTTCATTAAATTGTATAGGTTTAGAAAAGATATAAAAAGGAAGTATTAATATTATTAAATAAATTATTTTTTTCATTATTTTATATCATTTATTAAAAGGTCGGGGGAGGTGGTTATAAAAGTCCAAAAAACATATACAAACTTAGCGTCGTTAGCTTGGCTCTACACCGCTCTTCCCCCAAAGCTAATTATATTATTATTTAATTTAATTAAGCAATTTTAATTTTTAATTAAACTTTATTTATTAACTTAATATTAACTATAAATATTATTAAAATTTTAATAGTTAAAGCTTTGATAAGAATTTGAAGAAATTATATTTTTTTTTGGCAAAAATAGATGAATTGAGATATATTTTAACTCTAAATGATTGCAATTAATTACCTTTGGGAGAATTTATGCCGACAATCAATCAGTTGATACGAAAAAACAGAAAAAAGCTAACTAAAAGAAAGAAATCACCAGCTTTAAATGCTTGTCCTCAAAAAAGGGGCGTTTGTCTGCAAGTGAAAACAAAAACACCGAAAAAGCCAAATTCTGCTTTGAGAAAAGTTGCTTGGGTGAGATTATCGAATGGACAAGAGGTGATTGCTTACATACCTGGAGAGGGACACAATCTTCAAGAACATAGTATAGTACTTGTTCGTGGGGGAAGAGTAAAAGATCTGCCGGGTGTTAGATACCATATAGTTAGAGGCACTTTAGACACAGCTGCTGTAAAAGGTCGAAAACAAAGTAGATCAAAATATGGGGCTAAAAGGCCTAAGTAACTCAATACTAGATCTAATTCTAGATTACCGATAGGTAGCACTTAATGCTGGGTGAAGAAACAATTTATTAAAAAATAAGGAAAAAACCATGAGAAGACGCCGAGCTGAAAAGAAAAAGATTATGCCGGATCCGTTATATAAAAGTTTAGTTGTAGCAAAATTTATAAACAAAGTGATGTTAGACGGCAAAAAAACAACTGCTAGAAAAATAGTTTATAAAGCTATTGAAAGTTTAGCTAAAAGGGTAAATGCAGATGATCCTTTAGAAGCTTTTGAAAGGGCTTTAGAAAATGCAAAACCATCTCTAGAGATTAAATCTAGAAGAATCGGTGGAGCTACATATCAAGTCCCTATTGAGGTTGCACCGGACAGAAGAAATGCACTCGCTACTAGATGGATAATCACATATGCCAGATCAAAGGTTGGAAGAGATATGACAGAAGGTTTATCTACAGAACTCTCTGATTGTTATAACAATCAAGGTTCAACAATTAAGAAAAAAGATGATACACACAAAATGGCGGAAGCGAATAAAGCTTTTGCTCATTACAAATGGTAAAAATAAAAGGGAATAGAAAATGGCAAAACGTCCAGAGCAAGATAAATTAGAAAATGTAAGAAATATCGGTATCATGGCTCATATCGATGCTGGAAAAACGACAACTACCGAGCGGATATTATACTATTCAGGAAGGCTTCATAAAATCGGAGAAGTGCACGAAGGTGCTGCAACTATGGATTTTATGGAACAAGAAAAAGAGAGAGGAATTACTATAACATCTGCTGCAACGACTGTATATTGGAAGGATTGTAAAATCAATATAATAGATACACCTGGACACGTAGATTTTACGGTAGAAGTGGAAAGATCGCTTAGAGTTTTAGATGGATCTGTTGCTGTATTTTGTGGAGTAGCTGGAGTTCAACCTCAATCAGAAACTGTTTGGAGACAAGCGATTACTTATGGTGTACCGACAATTGCTTTTGTTAATAAGATGGATAGAACGGGGGCTGATTTTTTTGCAGCAGTAGAGTCCATGAAAGAGAAATTAGGAGCAAATGCCGTGCCGGTTCACTGTCCTATCGGAGCAGAGGCAGAGTTCAAAGGAATGGTCGATTTAATCACGATGAAGGCTTATATATTTAAAGAAGAAACTCTAGGAGCTGAATATGAAGTGCAAGAAATTCCTGAAGATCTAAAAGAAAAATCTGCAAAAATGAGAACTGAGCTTTTAGATGAACTAGCAACGATAGATGAAAAAAATGAAGAATTTATGATCAAGGTTTTAGAGAATCCAGACTCTTTAACTGAAGATGAGATACATAAAATTATCAGAAAAGGTGTAATTGAGAATAAATTTAATCCAGTTTTATGTGGAACAGCCTTTAAAAACAAAGGTGTACAACAAATATTGGATGCTATTGTTAGATGGATGCCCTCCCCAATAGATAGAGGTCTAATCAATGGTATTAATCTTGAAAACGATGAAGAGATGAGCATCAAACCATCAGACGAATCTCCTTTATCTGCTTTAGCATTTAAAATTGTAACAGATCCATATGTTGGAAGATTAACATTTATAAGGATTTACAGTGGAGTTTTGGAAAAAGGAACAACTATTATAAATACAACAAAAGATAGAAAAGAGAGAGTATCTCGGCTTTTAGAGATGCATGCTAATCAAAGGAAGGATAAAGACGCTTTTTTTACTGGAGATATAGCAGCATGTATTGGTTTAAAAAACACTTCAACTGGTGACACTCTTTGCTCGGAAGATAATCCATTAATTTTAGAGAAGATGGAATTTCCAGAACCTGTAATTTCGATGGCAATTGAGCCGAAATCGAAAGCGGATAGAGAGAAATTATCTGTTGCTTTAGGATCTCTATCTGAAGAAGATCCAACTTTTAGAGTTAAAACAAATCACGAGACTGGTCAAACCATTATTTCTGGAATGGGAGAGCTTCATTTAGAGATTTTAAGAGATAGAATGCTTCGAGAATTCAAAGTAGATGCAAATGTGGGAAAACCTCAAGTATCTTACAAAGAGACAATTACTAAACCTACAAAAATTGAGCATAAATTTGTAAAACAATCTGGTGGTCGTGGTCAGTATGCTCACGTTGTATTAGAGTTAGAGCCAAATGAAGCTGGGAAAGGAAATGAAATCGTTAATAAAATTGTTGGAGGGGTTATTCCGAAAGAGTATATCCCATCAACAATTAAAGGAATTGAAGAGGGTCTTGCAACTGGAGTTTTAGCGGGCTACAATTTAGTAGATACCAAAGTTACAATTGTATTTGGATCTTTCCACGAAGTTGATTCTTCTGAGATGGCATTTAAAATTTGTGCATCTATGGCAATTAGAGCTGGAGCTAAACAGGCCTCTGCTGTCATATTAGAACCTATAATGAAGGTTGTCGCAACAACCCCTGAAGATTATCTAGGTGATATCATTGGTGATTTAAATAAAAGAAGAGGAAAAATTTTAGGGCAAGACATGCAGAAAAAAGTTTTGGTAATAACATCTGAAGTACCGCTTTCTGAGATGTTTGGTTATTCTACACAACTTAGATCCCTCTCTTCTGGAAGAGCAACATATACAATGGAACCATCTCACTTTGAAAAGGTTCCTGTAAAAATACAAGAAGAAATCATGAAAAAATAGGAAAAGCTATGTCAAAACAACCAAAAAACAAAATAAGAATTCGTTTAAAAGCATATGATCAACGTCTATTAGATAGAGCGACCAAAGACATTGTTGAGACGGCTAAAAGAACGGGAGCAAGAGTCGTAGGGCCAATACCTCTTCCTACTAAAAAGGAGATATTTACTGTGCTTAGATCTCCTCACGTAGATAGAAAATCTAGAGAACAATTTGAATCACGTACACATCTAAGACTTTTAGATATATTAAATCCTACACCTGACACAATTGACAAATTAAAAGTTTTGCCTGTAGCTGCTGGTGTTGATATTAAAATAAAAGCTGCGACATAATAAGCCTATCTTTAAGGCTTAGGTTTTAAAAACTTAGTTTTTTAGAAACTTAGTTTCTAGAAACATGGTTTTACTTATTTTGAGTCTCTTTTTTATCTTCATTTAAAGAGGTTTGCATCTCATAGCTATTTCCTTCATAAGAAGGTCTATTGTAATACAGTACTTTAGTAGCAGATACCTTATTATTTCTAAAATTGATTAAATAGTGTCTTTCTTGGACAACTTTTTTACCCATTGGCATTTTTTCTATATAGGTATATTGAATTTCATTATCCTCTAAATTTTTAATAGAGTATGGTTTGCCAAGTTTTTTCTCAACCTCGTCTGTTGTCATACCAACAGAGATTTGAGAGAATGTATCAGGGGTCACAACTTTTGAACCTGATGCACATCCCCAAACGGCTAAAAGAGAAATAGATATTAAAAAGAAGATATTTTTCATATGTTAACCTTCATCTGTCTCATTTTTTTGATCTTTAGAATCTTCTATTGTTTTTGGAGGTTGCCACAATTTTCCATCGATTTGAGTTCTAAATTGATCAGATGTTACATATTCAGCATGCATAAGATAACATCCATCTTTTTGAAGATGATAAGTTTCATAACCTTCGAAGTTAAGATCATTTTCTCTAAATTCCCACGCAATCATTTTTTCATCAAAAACACCAACACCGACTACTCTGCCGATATTTAAATTTTCCATTTCGACAGAAAATTTATTCTCAGAAAAGTCAAAAAAGGTCAGTTCATTTCGCATATTTTCTGAAATCCCACTTATTTGAAGCTCTTGTACAGATTGAATTTTTCCTGCAAAATCTTGCTCAGTTACAGCCCATTTTGTAAAAAAATTGAGTCTTTCTTCGACCATATTTAAAGTAATAACCCCTTCACCTATCCAAGCTTTGGGCTCAAAGATAAAATAATGTTTAAATTTCAAAACCTAAATCTCCTGCTGTAGATACTTTGTAATATTCCTAAAGCTGCCATAGTTGTCAAGACAGAATTACCTCCGTAAGAAATTAATATCAGTGGCACACCTGATATTGGTAAAAATCCACACATCATTGCTATATTCACGATGATATGCATAGCTAAATATACACCAATACCTGAGGCTAAAAGCCTTGCATAATAATCTTTAGCTTTTGATACCACCTGAAAACTAATGTGTATCAAAAGATAAAATATAAATAAAATAAAAATTAAAGCTATAGCTCCGAATTCTTCTCCAAAAGATGCAAAAACTGAATCGGTATGAGCAGCAGGAAGCCATTTTTGAGCAGAAAACTCACTTTTTTTCCAACCAGAGCCGCTAATCCCTCCAATTGCGATAGCTGTTTGCGCAGCCTTTTGATGATACGTATTTGGATTGAGTCTATCGTATTGATACTCTTTTAAAAATGAAGTAAAAAATGGTTTCATCTTTTCGTGAGATAATATTCCACCAAAAATCAAAGAGACAAAAACTAGCATAATAACGCCTAGAGCAGACATACTATAGATAAGTTTTCTATTAACATTGCCAAAATAGCACATAGCTAAAGTGATAGGATATAAAACTAAAGCAGTTCCTAAATCAGGTTGTTTTAAAATCAGTAAAAAAGGGATTCCAACTATTAAAATTAACTGCAAAGTGCTCATAGCATTTTGATAATTTTTTTGTTTTTCTAAAAACCAACCGAGGGTAAAAACAACGATTAATTTTGCATGCTCAGATGGTTGGATATTCATACCGATTAGAGGCAGACGATACCATCTATGCACTCTTTGAATAGGCGCTGCAAAATAGAGACCGAGTAGCAAAAAAATCATTAAAAAATATAAAATCCAAGTCCACTGAAAAAATCTACGATAATCAAAACCTGCAAAAAACAAAAAGACAACCCAACCTAAAACAAACCATTGGATTTGATTTTTAACATATCTTGTTAAAAAGACATTTTGATTTTGATCAGTCATAGAAGAGATTACGAGTAGTGATATTCCCATTAAAAAAAGAATTAAAAATATTTGTCTAAAATCTAAATTTTTTAGATATCTATGATCCCACATATTTAAAAACTATAGCGTCTTAAGATTTTTTTTTTTAATATAACTTACTTTAACAAAAAAGAGTTTTTTATGATGGAGTTTGATGATATTTTTTTAAAAACTATAGATTCTACCCAAGATTATGCAAAAAAAAATGTTTCATCTTTTGATAAGAAGAAAATTACTTGCATATCAGCTAAAGAGCAAACTAAAGGAAGGGGCAGATTTAATAGAGAGTGGTTAACTGAAAAAGACAATAATTTAAGTGTTACTTTTTGTTTTCAGCTAAAATCTAAAACACTTCATCTAACAAGTATCTCTCATATAATTGCTCTTAGTTTCATAAACTGTTTAAGAGCTAAAAATTTAGATCCAAAAATAAAATGGCCAAACGATGTTATGTTAGATAACAAAAAGCTCTCTGGAGTTTTATGTGAGATTCAGACAAAAAACGATATTTCAGATGTTTTTTTAGGAATTGGTATAAATGTAAATAATTCAACTGAATTTTTAGAAAAAATAGATCAAAGAGCAACCTCTTTAAAAGCTTTTACAAATAAAACTTGGGACAAAGACGAGCTTTTAGAAATTTTAAAAAAAGAATTTTCTAAAAACTTAGAAATGTTCAATGCAAAAGGATTTGAGCCATTTCATGAAGAGTTTGAAAACTTACTTCTCTACAAAGGCGAAAAAATCACCTTTTTCGATGGTCAAAAGCAGTATATTGGCTGCTTGCATTCTATTAGCTCAGATGGAAAGTTAAATCTCTATATGCCAAATAAAGAGATGATTACATTTGCAGCTGGCGATATTATTAATAAATGATAGAGAAAAACAAAAAAATTTTAAATTCACTATTTTATGCACTCATTGCATCGATCGGTGGTCTACTCTTCGGCTATCACACAGCTGCAATTTCAGGAGCTCTGCATTTTATATCTCAAGAGTTTGATTTATCTATAATCTCAAAGCAGGTGCTCGTTAGTTTTATCTTAATAGGTGCAATATTAGGTTCTTATCTCGGTGGTTATTTAGCAGATATCTTTGGTAGAAAAAAAACTTTTTTCTATGCACTTATTGCTCTTTTTTTAGGCACATTTATATTTATAATAACAAAAAACAAAATTGTTCTTTTTTCATCTAGAGCTTTAATTGGTTTTGCAATCGGTATTTTTTCAACAGTTGTCCCTATATATATAGCAGAGATATCAGATCCTAAATATCGCGGAAGATTGGTATCGATCAATCAACTATTTTTAGTTTGTGGAATTTTACTTTCTAATATTTTCGCCTACTTTTTTTTAAAAACAGAGAATTGGCAAGCGATCTTTTTAATAGGTTTAATTTTTGCATTTATAATGCTCATTTTACTTTTTTTTATACCAGAATCCCCTAGCTTTCTAGCAAATCAAAACAAACTAGATGAAGCTGCACAAATTTTAAAAAAAGTAAGATTTGATATTGAAAAAAGTGAGATTTTTCAAAAAGAGAATCATAAAAAAGTAAAAATATCTCAGCTTTTTTCTAAAAATGTAAAAGCTGCTTTTTTAGTTGGTATAACTTTAAATATCTTTAGGCAAATAACCGGTATAAATATTGTTACATATTATGCACCTAGTCTTTTTTTAACCTCAGGAGTTATAACCTCTCACAGCGCTATGTTATTTGCATCTTTAATAAGCATTGTAAATATTTTCGCATCATTAATATCTATTTGGCTAATCGATAAACTCGGCAGAAGACCTCTTATAATCTTTAGCACCTTATCTATGACTATATGTTTGCTTTTTTTGAGTTTTTCTTTTCTTTTAAATCCTCACAATCTTCCTATCTATATAATGATCTCACTTATGGGTTTTACCTCCTCTTTTGCAATAGGACTCGGCTCTGTCAGCTGGCTTATCAACTCAGAGATATATCCCATGAATATTCGAGGAAAAGCAGCTGGTATTTCCACTTTTGTAAATTGGATATCTAACTACTTAGTTGCAACTTCATTCTTATCCTTAATAGATATTTTTGGAAAATCCAATACATTTTTCTTCTTCTCTATAATTTGCTTTTTAGCCCTAATTTTCTCAATTAAAAAGGTCCCTGAAACAAAAGGTAAATCTTTTTTAGAAATTCAAAAATTTTTTAAAAAGTAAAATCTTTTATATTTTAGTTGTTCTTATAAATTTTTTATTTTCATATTCATAGATGATTGGCTCCCCTGTTGGGATCTCCAACTTCACAACCTCATCACCAGTTAATTTATCTAAAAACATAACGATAGATCTGAGAGAATTTCCATGAGCTGCAATGAACACATTTTTATTTTGATCTAAGTGAGGCAAGATTGTATCTTTGAAATAGGGAAGGGTTCTCTCTGATGTCATTTTTAAACTCTCACCGTTTGGAGGTGCTGTATCGAAACTTCTTCGCCAGATGTGAACTTGCTCTTTTCCAAATTTAGCTCTCATTTCATCTTTATTATTACCTTGAAGCTCACCGTACATTCTCTCGTTTAGATGCCATGAGAAAAATACCTCAATAATATCTTTTTTAGTTTTCTCATTATAAATAGTTCCCCAATCGAAGAGTTTACCTTTTTCATGATTGATAACTAAAGTTTTTGTAGTGGAGTGTTGCATCATAGCTAAAAAGCCAGTTGTTTGAGCTCTGATTAGAGTAGACATAAAGATGATATCTATAGGGATATCTTTAATTTTTTTACCACCTTCAATAGCTTCTTGCATACCACCATCGGAAAGAGGCACATCAACCCACCCTGTAAAAAGATTTTTTTTATTCCAGACGCTCTCACCATGGCGCATTAAAATTAATTTTGTCATAAAATATCTCCTATTAATTATTTTTAATATTAGCAAAAATTTTAAAAACTGCAAGTTGAATCGATCTTACAATTAAGGTATAATGTTGTTCAAAAAATGAGATTATTATGGAAAAGATGAGATTAAATAAATTTTTAGCACATGCAGGAGTGGCAGCTAGACGAAAAGTTGAAGATATAATCATATCTAATGGCGTTAAGGTAAATGGTAAAATCGTAGACCAGCCACAATTTTTGGTAGATCCAAAAAAAGATGTTGTAAAAGTAGATGATAAAATTGTTAAAGAAGAGAAAAAATACTATTTTATTTTAAATAAGCCAAAGGGATTTATCTGCTCAAATCAAATATCTACAAGTGCAAAAAGCTCAAAAAAGAGAAAAGAGTATTTAGTTACAGATTTATTTAAAACCATCAAAGCTAAACTTTTTACAGTTGGCAGATTAGATAAAGATACTACAGGACTTTTAATCGTTACAAATGATGGAGATTTTGCGAATAAAATCATCCATCCATCTAATAATTTAGAAAAAGAATATTTTGTAAAAGTTAAAGAAAAGATTTTAGAAAAGCATTTAAAAACAATTGCAAAAGGATGTTTTGTAGAAAAGAAATTTGTAAAACCGAAAAAAGTTTTTAAAATTGGAAGAAAACTTTTAAAAATAATAGTACTAGAAGGGAAGAAAAGAGAGATAAAAGTATTTATTCAAAAAGCCAACCTCACTTTGATAGATCTTCAAAGAGTGAGAATTGGCAATTTAAAATTATCTAATATCCCATTTGGCTACTTTAAAAAAGTTAGCTTAAATGAGATTTCAAAAATTTTTTAACTAGCGTCTGTAGCTTCTTCAGGCTTTTTAACGCTTTTGCCCCAGCTAATATAGCCATATATAGATAAGCCTAAATACACTGTAAATAGTGCTGCTTGAGGATATGATCTAATAAAAAAATTATTAAATACAAAAACAGCATTGGTTATAGCCCATATAATAAATCCAAAACGAATCTGTTTTGCATTTAAAATAGTACCAATTATTGCAATTGCTGTGTTACACCATATGAAAATCTCTAACTTGTTCATTTATACTCCTATTGATTTGATCAATTAATTTTATACATTTATTCTCATCAAAAATTTGATGAGATTCAGCTGTAATAATGTTAAGTTTATTATCATATTTTTGCTGCATTTTAGCAACTTGAGCTCTAAAATCATTTCTAATATCTAATTGATAATCGGTATCAACCGCTCTAGTTCCATCTTCTGTTATCGAATATCCCTCAGTTGGCTCTAAATATACTAAAACATTATACTGTCTGAGCCATTCAAAGCAAAAGGCTTCTAAAGATCTTGTCAAAGAATTCCCTCTTTTTAAATGATTTAAATAGATAAAAGCATCTGATGGGGCTCTATCAGATATAGCGATCTCAAATCCCTGAGCTTCTGCTTGCAGCTCTTTTTGAAGCTGCGATGCTACAACAAAAAGAGTAGTTTGATAAACAACATCGGTATTAATAGGAAATGGGCTTTGACGAGCTGTTTCATGAATAACCGTGACATTTTTATCATTCATCTTATAAAAAGTTGCAAGTTTATATACTAAAGTAGTTTTAGCAGAACCGTGGGTTCCAAAAATTGCGATTCTTTTCATTTGTTTTTTCATTAAAGACTCCTAAATTTTGCTATCTTTTAATTTAAAAAAATAAAAAATTCTTTTCAAAACAAATAAAAAAAATTGATAAATTTTCTCTTCTGAAATAAATCTCTAAGAGCTAACATATAAGAAAATTAAAAGGTTTATTTTATGTTTTCGATTGCAAAACTGTTTGGCAAATCTCCATTTGCACCACTTCAATCTCATATGGAAAAGGTCGCAATTTGCGTAATTTTGTTAGAAGATCTTTTTAAAAATGTAAAAGAAAAAAACTTTGAAAAAGTAAAAGAGATTGCTAAAAAAATCTCTAAAAAAGAGCATGATGCGGATCTTACTAAAAATGATATTAGAAATCATCTACCAAAAAGTCTGTTTTTGCCAATCGATCGCTCTTCATTTTTAGACATTTTAACGCTGCAAGACTCTTTTGCAGATCAAGCTGAAGATATCTCTGTAATTGTAACTTTAAAAGATTTAAATGATTTTGAGCTACTAGAGGGCTTTGAAGAGTTTTATAAAAAAAATATTGCATCTTTTATGTTAGCGCATGATGTTATCAAAGAGTTTGATACTCTAATAGAATCTTCATTTGGAGGTATAGAAGCTCAAAAAGTAAAACAGATGATTGAAGATTTAGCATTTAAAGAACATGAACTAGACATTTATGGATATAATCTTTTAAAAACTTTATATTCATTGACTGACAAGTTTTCATATTCTACTTTTCATCTTTTAAATACTATTTTAAAAGAGGTTGGAGAAATATCTAATATAGCAGAAAAATTAGGAAATAAAATTCGAATGATTTTAGAAGTGAAATAATATGGAGCTAAAATTTTTAGAGTATTTCACTCTTGTTATTGGATTTTATATGGCATGGAACATCGGTGCTAACGATGTTGCAAATGCTATCTCAACGTCTGTTGGTTCGAAAGCATTAACTTTAAAAAAAGCTGTTATTTTAGCTGGAATTTTTGAATTTTTAGGAGCCTATTTTTTAGGTGGCAATGTTTCTAAAACCATTCAATCGGGAATAGTAAATCCTGAAGTTTTCTCTCAAGATATGTATATTTTTATTTTAGGAATGATAGCAGCTTTATTTGCGACAGGAGTTTGGCTCAATGTAGCATCATATTTTAAACTCCCTGTATCTACAACTCATGCGATTATTGGTGCAGTTTTAGGTTTTGGAGCAATTATTGGAGGAGTACATGCTGTTGATTGGAAGCTTGTTTTAGCAATCGCTATGAGTTGGCTTGTTACTCCGGTACTTAGCGGTTTTATAGCTTATTTAATATTTACAATGTTACAGAGAAAAATTTTATATGCCTTTTCTCCTATTGATGCTACGAAAAAATTCATACCATTTTTGGTATTTTTTGCTTTTAGCATTTTTGCAATGAGTTTGATTTATGGAAAACTAACTACTTTGAATTTAAATTTTTCTTTGCAACTATCGCTTCTGTTTTCAATTTTAATCGGAGCAATATTTTCAATAATTTCATATTTTTTAGTTCGAAGAATTAAAGTAACTTCTTGCTCTGTTATTCAGCCTCACCATCCATCGCAGATATTTTCTTTAGAAAAAGCAAAAAAACATCTTCAAAGAACATATTTAACTTCTAAAGGGGAGACAAAAGAGCGATCTGAAAAACTTTTAGAGGAAGTAGATAGTTTGTTGGATGAACATAGACAAAAAGCTGACTATCATGAACAGACATCCGATTATTTTAAAGTTGAAAAAGCTTTCGGTTATTTGCAAATGATTAGTCTTTGTTTAGTTGCTTTTGCACATGGAACAAACGATGTTGCAAATGCAATCGGTCCTGTTGCTGCGGTGATTCAAACGATTAATTTAAAAAAAGTGCAGTTTGCAAGTACAATCCCTTATTGGATACTACTACTCGGTAGCTTTGGAATAGTTTTAGGACTCGCTACCTGGGGGTGGAGAGTTGTAGAAACTATTGGCCATAAAATTACCTCGCTCACACCTACAAGAGGATTTTCAGCAGAATTTGCAACTGCTATTACAATATTATTAGCTTCGAAATTTGGTCTGCCGATCTCCACTACCCATGCATTAGTTGGAGGAATTTTAGGAGTTGGCTTAGCAAAAGGACTATCTGCTTTAAATCTTAGAACGCTTCGAGATATTGTTCTTTCTTGGATTATCACAATTCCTATATGTGCAATATTATGCATTATAGTTTTTTATATTTTAAAACTTATTTTTTATTAATTTGCATTCAATAAATTTTTATAAATTTTATTTCTTTTTAAATGTCTAATTGCATATATAGAAAATTAAGCATAGGAGAAATTAGTGGATAATAATATTGAATTTCATGCAAATGAATTAATTCAATCTATCAGACATTATTTAATAACTAATTTAGGAAAAGTTGAGAGCATTGCATCGACAGAAGAATTTTATTTAGCTTTTTGCATGGCTCTTAGAGAACGAATTATGCTCAATTGGGTTGCGACAAATCATACTCGTGATGAGCTGGGAGTTCGCTCGATTTATTATTTATGCATGGAATATCTTCCAGGTAAATTTTTAAAAAACAATATCACTAATCTGGGAGCTACAGATCTTACAAATGTTGTGTTAAATAAGATGGGTAGAAATTTAAAAGATCTTTTATCTCATGATTTTGATCCTGGTCTTGGAAATGGTGGCCTCGGAAGACTTGCATCATGTTTTTTAGATTCGTTAGCTACACAAAAATATCCATCTTGGGCCTTTGGCCTTCGATATCAGTATGGGATATTTGAGCAAGAAATTTATAATGGCTATCAAGTTGAAAAGCCAGATTGTTGGCTACTCAATCAAAACCCTTGGGAATTTCGGAGAGATATAAATTCAAAATCTGTTAAATTTGGTGGCAGCATAATTCAAGGAGTGAATAGGCACAGTGATATAGTTTATGATTTAGAAGATTATGAAGAAGTAAGAGCTCTGCCTTATGATATTCCTATTATTGGATATCCTGATGAAATGGGTGAATTTAGTGTCTCTACTTTAAGGCTATGGTCAACAAAAGAATCTCCTAGAAATTTTGAGCTGCAAAGATACAATGCAGGTGAAATGGAAGCTGCAAAAGAAAACACATCTTTAACAGATGTTTTATATCCGAATGACAATCATGATTTAGGAAAAAAAATAAGGCTTAAACAAGAATTTTTATTAGTTAGCTCATCTATTCAAGACATTATTCATCAACATCTTCGTGTTCACGCAGATATTATGACTCTGCCTGAAAAAGTTCAAATACAGATAAACGATACTCATCCAACTTTAGTTATTGTAGAGCTAATTAGAAGACTTGTAAAAAATTTAGATATTCCTTTTACAAAAGCACTAGAGATGACTCAACAAATTTGCAATTACACAAATCACACCATCATGAAATAAGCTATGGAAGAGTGGAATGAGATGAGATTACAATCGCTGCTTCCGCGTCAACATAAAATTATACAAAAGATAAATGAAAAATTTTGCAATCAAATAAGAGAAAAATATCCAAATGATGAAGAGCGAGTTCGAAGAATGACTCTAATCTGTAATGGACAGATAAGAATGGCATATCTCGCAATACTTTGCTGTAAAAGAGTCAATGGAGTGGCATATCTTCATACTGAAATTTTAAAGCATGAAATTTTCAAAGATTTTTTTGAGATGTTTCCGAATAAATTTATACATATAACAAATGGTATTACACCGAGAAGATGGCTACTTGGATGTAACATAGAGCTCTCAAAATTCATTACTAATAGAATTGGCAATAAATGGATAAGAGATTTTCATGAAATATCTAAATTAAAAGAGTTTGCAAAAGACAAAACAGCTCAAGAAGAATTTTTAAAAATCAAAGATGATAATAAAAAAGTTTTGTTTGATTTTATTAAAAAAGAAAATCCAATTCGTGATTATAAAGGCAGAATAATTGATCACTATCCGGTATTTGAAGATTCTACAGGAGTTTTAGTAGATGCACAAATAAAACGGATGCATGAATACAAAAGACAATTTATGAATACTCTTCATGCTTTAATTTTATTTAATGAAATAAAAAAAGATCCAACATCTAGAAAAACTAAAAGATTAATTGTAATCGGAGGAAAAGCAGCTCCAGGCTATGATATTGCAAAAAAAATTATCTTATTTATTTTCTTAGTAGCTAAAAAGATAAACAATGATCCGGAAGTTTCTAAACACTTAAAGTTTGTTTTTATTGAAAATTATAATGTTTCAAAAGCAGAGATAATCATTCCAGCAGCTGATTTATCTTCTCAAATATCGACAGCGGGATATGAAGCTAGCGGTACAGGAAATATGAAACTATCCATCAATGGAGCTTTAACAATTGGAACTGAAGATGGAGCAAACATAGAAATGCGAGAAGCGATCTCAGATGAGTGGTGGCCATTTTCTTTTGGTTCTTCAGCCGAAGAAATCAAAAAAATGAGAAAAGAAAAAACTTATAATCCTTTAGATTTATATATTCAACATCCCCACATTCATAAAGCGATAGATATGTTAAAAGATGGCTCGCTCGCTAAAAATGAGCATGAGCATCAAGCTATGCTTGATTTATATAATATTTTAGTAGGAGGAGATACTCCTGATAAATATTTTGTTATAAAAGATCTCCTTAGTTTTTATGAAACACAAAAAAAGGTAGAAGATCTTTATATCGACAAATACAAATGGGCAGAATTTGCTATTCATAACATTGGTGGGATGAGTAGATTTTCATCTGATGAAGTTATCAATAACTATGCTAAATCTGTATGGGAAATTGATCCATGTCCTTTAGAGCCATATATCTTAGAAAGAGTAACAAAAGAGTATCAAGAGACAACTATTTGTTTTGTAGCAAAACCTTAAAGCAAAAAATGTCAAAAATTTTATTCGGGCAATCCCCATTTTTCTTTTAAATCTTTTAAAAAGTTAGATTTTTTCATCTCTTGCAGCGATGAATTAAAAAGATTTAAAAGCTCAGTATTTTCACCTTTTAAAGTAACTATTCTAATTGATTGATCATTTAATGGAGGATCTACAATCTTGAGTTCGTTTTGATAGAGATCTTTAACGTATTTATAAGCTGGAATAATAGATATTATAGCACCTTCGATTGTACCATTTACAATATCATCTAACATTTGAGGAACTACTGTATATTTTTCTTCAAAAATATCTTCATATTTTTGTAAAAAAAGAATGGACTGAGAATCTGAGATATAGCCAACATGTTTATTAGACATATCAGCTAAAGATGTAAATGCAGCATCTTTTGAAGTGATTAAAACATATCCTGTTTTAATAATATCTGTTGAAAAATCATATTTAGCTTTATTAAAATTATAAGGTTCTACAGAAGAAAAGGCAGCTTTATACTTTCTTTTTTTTAAATCTAAAAGCAAGTTATCTGAGCTATTGTCAATTAGCTGAAAGGAAGTTTTTTTCTTTTTAGCAATTTCAAGCAGCAAATCATTCATAAAGCCATTTAAATTAGCTTCTTGTCCATTTAAAACAATAGCTTTCCAATTTTTGTCCATAGCAATGGAATTAGTAGATTTTTTTACTTGGCATGAGATCATTAAAAATGCTAAAAGACAAAGCAGTATTTTTTTCATTAAAAAATTTTTCCTTTAGCAAATATCTTAGCTTAATTGAATTTTATTTGAAAATATTTTTCAAAAATGAAAAACTAAACTAGCTAAATTAAATACAAATATGTTTCCAAATAAAAAAATTGTTTATATTTTTGCATCTTTAGGAGATGGCGTTTATAAAAAAGATATAGCGTCTAATAAAGTATCTTTTTTTTTAAAGATTTTTCAAAGATCAAAAAAAAAGATAAAAGTTCAGCAAAATATTAACGATACCTTTGAGATTTCAGAAAAATTTATATCAAAGGTGTCAAAATATAGTGAAAAGCAGTGTTTTTCATTTTATTTACACTCAGATCATCTACATGAAAAATTTATCAAAGATGTTCAAACAGCAAAAGCTGATAGATATTATATTTTCCCCCTATATCCACAATATAATTTAGAGCTCTCTAACTTAGCTAATTTTTTCTCTTTGAATTTATACCGTGAGATCTGTGACAAATTTTTCTGGGTAAAATCTTATTCTCAGCACTCTTTTTTTACAAAAGCTCTGCAAAAAAACATAAAAAATATTTTGAAAAAAAATGTTTTAGATGAAAAAGAGACTCTTTTTTTATTTTTAGCAAAAGATTATATTAACAACTCTCCATTATATATTTTAGATACTGAAATCACCTGTCAAAACATCGTAAAAGCCTTTCAATATGTAGAAGGCTCTTTGCTTTTTTTTAATGAAGATACAAACGATTTAAAAATGAAGAAAAGAAAAAATATTATAATTATTCCAATCACAACGCTAATAGATAATTACGAAACAATACAAACAATAGGTATTGTCAAAAAAACTTTAGAAGAGCAAAAAAAACAAGTATTTGTTTGCAAGACTTTAAATCATAGCAGTTATTTTATTAGATCCATTTTTAATATCATTGATGAGAAAAATTTTGTCTCAAATGAAATGCTTTTATAGTAATAAAAAAATTTGAAATAAAAAAACAATTTTTCTCAAAGTCAAAAGATGTTATAACTATAAATATATGAGCAGGAAAAATAGTTGTGTATATATGAAAAAGTTATTATTTGTTTTTTTAATTTCAATTTTTCTAACTGGTTGTGAGAAAAATCAGTCTATTGTTAGTGGAATACAAGAGAGGCAAGCTAATGAGATTGTTGTTTTTTTAGCAGCAAAAGGCATAGCTGCTCAAAAAATTGCAGCAAAGACAACTGAAGGAGCTGGTGCTACGACAACAGCGACATATGATATATATGTTGATTCCAATAAAACTGTTGAAGCCATGGCAACTTTAAGTGAAAATGGTCTTCCAAGAATTCAGGGGGCAACTCTTTTGGATCTTTTTTCAAAAACAACATTAATGACATCTGATAAAGAAGAGACGATTAGATATCAAGCTGGACTAGAAGATGAGTTAGAAAATACTATTAGAAAAATCGATGGTGTTATAGATGCAGATGTGAAAGTATCCTTTCCCTATTCAACAGAAACAATTACTGAGACAGAAGCTCCTAAAATGAAAGCTGCAGTATATGTAAAACATCAAGGTATTTTGGATGATCCTAATCAATATTTAGAAAATAAAATTAAAAGATTGATATCTGGCAGCATTGATAATTTAAGTTTTGAAGATGTTGCAGTGATATCAGATAGATCTAGATTTACAGATATTACTTTTCCGCAAGATAGCGAGATGATTGGAGCGAAAGCACTAGAAAAAGAGTACATTAAAATCTGGTCAATTATAATGACCAAAAGCTCTGCAAAAACTTTTAGATTTATCTTCTTTTTGATGATTTTGATTCTCTTTGTTTTTGGGGCATCTTTAGGATGGCTGATTTACAAATTTTATCCACAGCTCAAATTAAAACAAAAAAAATCTAAATGATGAATAGAAACAGAGTATTCAAAAAAATTTTAGATAAATACGATAAAGAAAAAAAACTACTTAAATATTTGAGTGATGATGAGGTTGCAAAATTAAATACTCTAAGCCCATTTTATAAAGTTCCAGATCAAAAAATGTTAAAAGAATCTATAATAGATCAAATCCATTATTCTTGGTTTATACCGATGTTAAATGTTTACTCAAAACAGGAAGCTTCGCTTTTTTTGCTTTGTTTAAAACCATATAATAGAAAAGCTTTAAAAGATCTTTTAGATCTTGAAGATGTTGAAAACAATCTGCAGCCATATACAAAAGATTTTTTAAAAGAAAAACTCACTCAATCTTTAATTAAAAAAGAGGATACTCTTCTACCAATTGATTGTTTAAAAGCATCTAAGTTAAATGAAATTTTATCTTTATCTAAAATTAAAATCATAAAACTCATCGATTTTTTAGCGATGTATGATGTAGCAAAAGAGTTAAAATTCATCGTTGACAAGAAAAAATTAAAAAAAATCTATTCATATTTAAAAAGCGATGAAAAAGCATTTTTAAAAAAGATTTTGAATAAAAAAGAAGCTTTTGACTCTAAAAGGATAACTATTGAAAAATATATTTTAGAAAAATCAAAGTTTAGACGTATACTGCATAGTTTAGGACTTATAGGACTTTCAATAGCAC
>JAAKFX010000162.1 GCA_011064865.1 Candidatus Anoxychlamydiales bacterium | reverse complement strand
GTACAAAAAATATTTGATAAGGATAGTTAAAAAAAAATTATACTGTAAAAATAGCAAGTTTTATTAAATCAATTAGACTTTGGGTTTTAAATTAAGCTGACAAAGATTCTAAATAAAAATTTTAATCTTTTATTTTTTTCTCTAAATGCTACAATTGAGATATATGGATATAAACATATAAGGATACTTTTTTATGGTTGATGCTAAAACAATCGATAATTTACCACCTGAGGTAAATAGAAGGTTCATAGAAGATACAAAACTTTTATCTGAAGAAGATGTAAAAAAAGTATTTCAAACACCTAGCATTGCTACTAGAGCAGAGGTATTAAAAACAGCGCCTGAGACAACTAAACTAGATATGCTTTTTGGTTTGGAAAAGATTGAAACATCTCCATTTGCAGCGCCTGATAATTTTGTTTTAGCGACAAATATTTTCACATATCAATTAATTCCTAATTTTGGACCAATAAATGAAATCATTGAAAAATTAGAATCTATTGAAGAAAAAAAGAAAAAAAGAAAAAAAGAAGAGGAAGAGGCTGAAGAAGAAAGACAAAGAAAAAGACTTTTAAAATTTGCATTTTTAATGGATACATTAAATTCTATTTTAACTGATATTAAAAAAAGAAAAGATGAATATCATAAAGGTTAGAAAATGGATTGGCAAAATTATTTAGAACTATCAGATGATAGCATTGAAGATTTAAGATCAGTTGGCTATTTATATGTAAAACAGGGATGTTTTGATATAGCTTTAGATTTTTTCAATGCACTTTTAATTTTCAATCCAAACAATTTTTACGATCTTTCTATGATGGGGGCTTTATATCTTCAAAAAGGCAAATATCTACAAGCACTTGAACATTTAGATTACGCTTTAAAGATAGAGCCGACAAACTCTTTAACACAATTAAACAAAGTAAAAGCTCTATTTTCTTTAGGTTATATAACTGAGGCCGTAACACTCTCAAGGCTCTTAGCTCAAAGCAAAGACAAAAAGGTTTCTTCACAAGCAATAGCTTTAATAAATGCATATATTTAAAGCTCAAAAATTTCAAAATTTTAACTCTTAAAAATCTTGCAAGCTAACGATTGACATGTTAGAT
>JAAKFX010000161.1 GCA_011064865.1 Candidatus Anoxychlamydiales bacterium | reverse complement strand
TATAGAATTTTTAAAAATTTTATTTTTTTAAATACTCATTTAGATATTTAGAAGTATATGAGGTTTTATTTTTTATAATTTGAGAAGGGGAGCCTTTTGCAATAATTTGACCACCTTTTTCTCCAGCATCTTTTCCGATATCAATAATGTAGTCTGCATTTGCAATGATGTCTAAATTATGCTCTATTATGATAAGGGTATTTTTTTTGTCTGAGAGTTTATGAAAGATTTTTAATAGTTTTTCAATATCTACAAAGTGAAGACCAATTGTGGGCTCGTCGAAAAGATACAGAGTTTTATTAACTCTTCTTTTTGAGAGCTCTTTTGCAAGTCTAAGTCTTTGAGCTTCTCCTCCAGATAAAGTATTTAGCCCTTGTCCTAGTTTTAAATATCCAAGACCGACTTCTATTAAAACATCTAGTTTTTTTGTGAGTTTTGCAAAAGAGACAAAAAAATCTTTCGCTTCAATAATTGTTAAATCTAAAATATGTCCAACGTTTTTATTTTTGTATTTTACCTCTAATGAAATTGGATTTAATTTTTGACCATGACAGCTATCGCATAGAGTTTTAATTGGAGGTAGAAATTGCAGCTGCACTTTTTTATAGCCAAGCCCCCAGCAGTTTCTGCACATCCCAGAGAGATGATTATAGCTAAAATGGCGAGGTTTTAAGCCTTTTGTTTTTGCTAAAAGTAGATTTGAATAAATAAATCTAATAGTTGGCATTACATCTGAATATGTCGATACATCGGCTCTAGATGTTTGATGAATTGGGCTTTGATCTAAAGATATTACTTTTTCAAAATTACTCAGTCCTTCAACTTGTCCATAATCAAAGGTTACTTTATCTTTTCTTTGTTTCACTCCTAGAAATGCTGCTTTTTTTAAAATGTCATTTATGAGTGTAGATTTTCCAGATCCAGAAACTCCAGTGATAACAGTAATTGCATTTAAGGGAATTTCTACATCAATATTTTTTAAGTTGTGGAGTTTTGCCTTTTTTATTTTTAAATCTTTTTTTGTTATATCTCTTGTCTTTTCAGGAATGGATATTCTCTTTTTATGAGATAAATATTGTCCTGTTATCGATTTTGGATCTTTTTTTATC
>JAAKFX010000160.1 GCA_011064865.1 Candidatus Anoxychlamydiales bacterium | reverse complement strand
TTTCAACATCAACTATCAAAATTAAAGTAAATGCCAATGCTATTCGTTTTTCTAATATTTTAAGTTTAAAAGATCTTTTCAAATCAAATAAAGGTAAAACTAAAATAGAGATAGAATTTATTAACGCTGATCAAAAAGTTGGTCTTCTAGAGATAGATTCAACTTATAGTATTAATTTTCAAGACGATATTAAAAATAAAATTTTAAATATAGATGGCATCGAAGAGGTTATATCTAGTTGACATTTTTGATCTTTTTATTTAAATTTTAATGATAATTTAGGATTTATATGAAAGTAGTAAAATATATATTTGTTTGTTTTTTTATGTTAACAACTCCTCTAATCGCAGCTCCAGCTCAGCAAATAGCTAGCGCTCATGAGTATTATAGCTTAGCAAACAAAGCTTTTGATAAATATGAATGGATTGATGTAATAAAATATTCAAAAATTATTATTCAAAAGTATCCAACTTCTTCTTTTACTAAAGATGCTCTATTTTATTTAGGAGTAGCTTATTTCAATTTGAAAGATTATGAAATAGCAAATAAATATTTTACTAGATATTTAAAAGGTGACTTTAATCCTAAATATTTTGAAGAGAGCATGCACTACAAATTTTCAATCGCTCATTTTTTTAAAAAAGGTGCGAAAAAAAGAATGTTTGGGTGGAAAAAAGGACCAAAAATTCTTAATGCAGAAGAAGATTCTTTAGCAATATTTGATGAAATTATAGCTTCTATGCCAACTCATGACTTGGCTATTCAATCTCTATTTGCTAAAGGAGAGCTTTTATTTGAGGATGATGAATTTAAAGATAGTATATCAGCTTTTGAGCAAATAATTGATAGATTTGAAACGCATGAGCTTGCAATTGATAGTTTTATTCAGATTCAAAAAATTTATCTAAAACAGACAACTTATAAAAAACAAGATCCTAATATTTTGGAGCTCGCTGAGCTGAATTTTGAAAAATTTAAAGAAACGTATCCTTTTGAGATAGAAAAATCAAAAGCTATAGAAGATCTGCTTATCGAGATGAGAGAAAAATATGCGATAGGTTACTTAGAGATAGCTCAGTTTTATGAGAAAACCAGCAAAAAAGGGGCTGCAATGATTTATT
>JAAKFX010000016.1 GCA_011064865.1 Candidatus Anoxychlamydiales bacterium | reverse complement strand
GTATAATATCTTCCTCTTGTAACTTTGAATTCTCCCGTTGGATTGATAACATTTTTTGATGCATCCAATGAAAATGTTTGAAAAGATCCTTTTCCAAAGGTCTCTTCTCCAACAACTATTGCTCTTCCATAGTCCTTTAAAGTTCCTGCAACTATCTCTGATGCAGAGGCACTCGCTTTATTTGTTAAGACAACTAAAGGGCCATCAAAGCTGGTCTTCCCTTCAGTATTTCTAAGATGTTGAATATTGCCAAAGCAGTCTTTTATCGATACTACAATGCCTTTAGTTATAAAAAGAGATGAAACATCTACTGCTTGTGAAAGAAGGCCTCCAGTATTAGATCTTAAATCTAAGAGAACAGCCTTTATTTTATGCTTTTTTTTGCACTCTTCTATCACATTTTTTAGATCCTGAGCAGATGAATTTTTATCATCTTGATAAAAAGAAAATAGTTTTAAATGCAAAATTGTACCATCTCCAAATGGTTCAAAATTTTTCTCAAATCGACTTTCTTCTAAAACAATTTCTGAACGTGTCAGTTCAATATCAAATTTAGTCTCTGTTGAATCTTCAGCATTTTTTCTCATTATCGTTAAATTGACCTTTGAGCCATTTTTACCCCGAATTAGCTCTACTGCATCTGATATATCTAATCCAATAACTGGCTCTGTATTTACCGCAATTATTCTATCTCCAATTTTTAGATTTGCTATCTCAGCTGGCGATTTCTCAATTATATGCATTACCGAAAAGCCATTTAAATTATCCCTCAGTTGAGCTCCAATACCTGAGAGCTTTTGTTGCACTTGCATCATAAATTGATTAGCTTCAAAAGGAGTGAAATAATCGGTCTGACTATCCAAAGCATGACAGAATGCTTTTAATAAGTAGCTTAAAATCATAGATTTACGTTCATTAGAGTTGTTCGTTAATAATTCTTTTTCCCTGTTTGTCTTTCTTTTACTAAGAACCTGTAAAATAGTATCCTTGCATTCTTCGGATACCTTCTCTGCACTATCCAATTGCAATGCTTGAATTCTAGCTACCCTGGTTAATAGCTCTCTTTTGCTATTAGTCCATTTCATATCCTTAAATTCTTCAGGATTAACATCTTTTGGAAGATTAGCCAAATTAAGCTCTAAATCTAGCTTATTTCTTCTTTCGATTGCTTGGGTCATCTCTTTATGAATATCCATGAAAATAGCGAAATTTAAGCTCTTAAAACTCTGAATTACAGTATTTAAAATCTCCTCTGTCGGATATAACCACTTTTCAATGTCAGATTCTAAAAAATATGTTTTTGTAGGATCTAATTCGTCAATAAAATTTTTTAATATCCTCTCAGCTACTATCGGCTCAACCTTTTTGAAATTCGCATGTGTTTTTAAAATCTCTTCTGTCTTTGATTTTATGTCTTTTACACCCAAATTAGGTGGCTTAGCTCCTAGTGTTAAGCTGATAATAATTAGTAGGATAAGCTTTTTTAGCATGTTGTTCCTCAACTATTTTTACTCCCTAATATACATAAATTCTTAGTTTGATTCCAACAAAAATAGTTGTGCAAAGCTCTTATTATAATAACTTTGCTATATCTGATGGTTTTATTAAATGTGTATTTTTATTAAGACTTTATTAACATATTTTAAGAATTTGTTAAAAAAACTTGATTTCAATTCTTTCTTTTGTAATAATTTATACTTAAAAGAGCAATATTAAAGTTAAAAACAATTAAAACTAATATATAAAGTTTATTTAAATAAATAAGGGAGGAAAACATGTCAGGTGATGCAACAAATTGGGAAAATCCAATAGCTAGCACTCCAGAGGAAAACAATAAACGAGTTGTTTCTATTACGGAAGCTGCAAGACTAAACAATGTAACTAGACAAGCTATTTACGTTGCTATTAAACAAAGAAAATTAAGAGCAACAAAAGATGCTACTAGATGGACAATTGATTTAGATGATTTAGAAGAGTATAAAAAAAATAAATATTCTAGAAAAAAATCAACGTTTGAAGGCGAACTTCTTTTTGATAATTCTAAAGGTTTTTATTCAATCAATCAGGTAGCTAAAATGCTAAATGTTCCTGCTCAAAAAATCTATTACGCTACTAGAGTTGGTCATCTTAAAGCTTACAGAAAAGGAGCTGCTTGGGTAGTTCAAATCGACGAAGTAAAAGGTTACAAAGAAAGTTATTTAGACAGAAGAACAACTGTTGGCCAAATTGTAAGTTAATAAAAATTTCTCGAGGAAAATTTTAAGTTAAAAGCCGCTTTATTAGCGGCTTTTTTTTTGATAATATAGCAAAGTAAATAGGTAGCTTTAAAATGAGTGTTAGAGAATCTTCAAGTATTACGTCATTACCTTTAGCTGATGTTGCTAGAGAAAATCTGCCAGCTCATGTATTAGAGAAAATACCTGAAATTAGCTTACAAATCTTTTCTGATCTTGGTATGTATGATCTTTTGAGTCTTGCACAGGTTAGCAGAAAAACAAGACTAATCTCTGAAGATAACTCTCTTTGGAGAAAATTTTTAGGTATTACATTACCTGTAACAGAAAACAGTTTTAAAAAATTCATCTATGATAGATATCTCCCAAGATACATCGGATCCCAGAAGTGTTTTTCAAAAAGGGAGGTAGTCAAGCTATTACAATTTTTTTTAAATACTATGGATGGAAATACTCAACTCGAATTTGTATGTATATGTCCTTTCACAAATCTTAATAAAGAAGCCTCTGTTAAAATTGGCTTATATCCAAAAAATGCAAAAACTATAAGGTTTATGGAATGTGTTTTATTAGATAAAATAGATAATTGTCTAGAAGGGCATTTTGCATCTCAGCCTATTTCTAGAGATTCTCATTTAGCACCTGTGCAAATAATATTTTCTCTTATAAGTGAGTATTCTAGTGAGCATCAAGATTTTTATCATGAAATTTCCTCTCTTTTAGAGAATAAAATGGATTCTATTAAAGCAAATAAAAGAGCTCAAACATATCAGTTAATAGGTGTTTGGATTTTATCATTAATTTTTGCGTTTTATACTGTTGGCATCTACTATGAGAAATATGGCCTAATAGATGAAACTCAATAAGCTCTAATCTTTTTAAAATATCACTTCAAAAATGTTATATTTATGTTGTTATAACCACAAATGGATGGATTTAATCGAAAAGCATAATAAATTACTACAAATCAGCAGCTTAAGGCTGCTGGTTTTTTTATAGATTTGTTTTTAAATTAATTATAAATTCTGATATAATATTTCTAATAAGTTATTTATAGTAATAGTATTTTAAATAAAAATAATTTTAATAAAAACAAAATATAATAAAAAAGAGAGTGTAATATGAAAGTTGATTTGAATAGTTTAGCTGCTTGTAATATGGTAACTAGATCTGTAGAAAATTTTTTAGTTAAGCCTTTAGGTAATAAATTAGCGAGTATTTTCGACGGTAAAGTAGTTACTTTTGAAGAATATTGTAATAGAGCTATTTTTTCGAAAAACAACGAGTACAATTTTAAAGATCAAATGATTGGTTTTATCGCTTGTACTGCACTAATGCTATCTGTTGGGGCCTTAGCGGTTAGTATTTAAAGAGTCATTATAAAAACTTTAAGATCTAAAAAAGGGGTCCTGCTTGTTTTTGGATAGATGAGTAATCAATATCAAGATTTTGAAGATACTTTTTTGATCTCTTTTTTCTTTTCTATTTTAGACTCTTTTACTTTGAAATCTTTGATTTGAAGCTGAATTGATGCTTTATTTAAAAAGACATTGATGTGAGGAGTAAATACAACTTCTAAATTTAAGTTTTTTCTTCTAAGATCTGGTTTTCTATAAGCCATATTAAAACCGATGCCTTCTAACATTCGATCTTTTTGTTCTAAATACATCTTTAAATGAATCTTCCCAACGATTTTAGGTGTCCAGATCTGTTTTGCTTCGCAATAAAGTAGGGGAGCTGGATTTTCATTACCAAAGGGTTCTAAAAGTTTTATGGATTCCATAAAATCAAAGGTTAGATCATCAAAATTTGTGTGGGCATCTAAATACATTTTTGGAGTGATATCTGTATCTTGAAGTTTTAAGTTAGCAGATTTTATAAAATTTTGTTTAAGCTCTTCTATATTTTCTTCATTTATAGTGAGACCAGCTGCAAAATCGTGTCCTCCAAAGTTAACTAAAAGATGTTCATTTTCTTTTAAAACAGGAAGAAGAGGAAATTGAGAGATTGTTCTAATTGAGCCTTTGCCTACTTTATTTTCTATTGCAATTAGCAGAGTCGGTCTGTTGTATTGTTTTGTGATTCTAGCTGTGATAATAGGAATTATTCCCGGATGCCATTTGTTTGAGTATAAAACTATCGCTTTTTCATTTAATAACTCTGGATGAGCTGCTATGTATTTTTCTATTTCATCTGATGCTTTTCTTTCAATTTTTTGTCTTTCTATATTATAAAGATCAAGCTCTTTAGCGAGATCTTCCGCTTGTTTTGCATCGCGGATAAGCAAAAGTTCTACCCCTTTTTTTGCATCTGCTATTCTGCCAATTGAATTTAAACGAGGCGCTATTTTTGATGCTATATCGATCGGTGTCATCTCTGTGTCACCAATCTCACAGACTTGAAATAGCTTTGTAAGGCCTATTCTTTTTGTGTATTGAAGCTCTCGAAGTCCATAGCGAACAAATATGCGGTTTTCATCAAGAAGCGCTCCCATATCTGAGATAGTTCCAAGCGCTACTAAATCTAAAAAACTTTTAAGGTCTATATAATCAATTGCTCCTGTTTCTATGAGATGATTTGTCAGTGCATGCGCAAGTTTAAAAGCAACACCAACTCCTGTAATACTTCTATTCGGATAGGTGCTATTAACCAGTTTGGGATTTAAAGTCGCTATACAATGTGGGATTTTAGATGTAGGCTCATGGTGATCTGTAATAATTACATCAATATTGTGCTCAACTACATGTTGAATCTCTTTCGCTGCTGTAATCCCACAATCTACTGTAATAATTAATGAACATTTGTTGTTTAAAGCATATTGAAGCGCATCACTTATAATACTTCTTTTATGAGATGTACTATCAGGTATATAAAAAAAAACCTTAGCATTGATGTTTCTGAAAAATTCTACTAAAAGAGCGGTTGCTGTCATCCCATCAACATCATTGTCCCCATAAATCAATATCCCCTCACTGTTTTTCATAGCTTTAATAATGCGATTAACTGCTTTATCCATGTCTTTGAACAGTGATGGATCATGTAGTTGGGGAAGCGTTGCATATAAATAGTTATGAATCTCTTCTACAGTAGAAAAACCCCGAGATACTAGTATTTGAGCTGTAACCGGATGAATATTGAATTCTTTGATGATTTTATTTAACCAAGCAGGATCTTTTTTTGGTAAAACCCACGATGGTTGCTTTTTTTGCATAGGCATCATAAAAGAGCCAATATTCCTTTTAATATAAAAAAATTATTTGCGTATTACATGTTTATTTAAAATTACTTTATAAGTTATTTTCCTTTTTTTGCATATAAATCATTTTTCGAAATTATTTTTTAAAGTTAGCGGTTTTTTTTGCTCCATTTTATGAAACATTAACATCAAAGGAGATGCTATAAATATTGAAGATAGAGTTCCAAAAATTACTCCAATTGTCATAACTAAAGCAAAACTAAATATTGTAGAACCTCCTAGTATTACTAAAGCTATAAGAGCTAAGATTGTTGTAACTGAAGTAATCGTTGTACGTGAAATCGTTTGATTTAATGCATGATTAATAATCTCTTTTAATGAGCTTTTTTTCATGAGTTTCATGTCTTCTCTAATTCTATCGAAAATAACTATCGTATCATTTAACGAATATCCAATTATCGTCATTAAAGCTGCTACTGTATGCAGATCGATTTGTACTGGAACTTTTAATAATCGCAGAATTGAGATAACTCCTATCGTTACTGCAACATCATGAATTAAACAGATCATTGCACTAATAGCAAATTTAAACTCAAATCTAAAGGTTATATAGATCAATATAGCAAACAAGGCAAGACTAAGTCCCCATATTGCATTGTTCCTCATAGAATCTGACATCTGTCCACTCATAAGTGTCCAGTTTTGATCGAGTTTTTCTAAAGATCTTTTAGTTATTTGAATATTATCAGCTTTTAGAGCTTTGACTACCCAATCAATTCTTGGATTCGTTTGATAGCTATACTCTTTATCTAAATCATCCACCTCATATGGCATGTTATAAAAAGGATTTCCTTTTTGATCCATAGAAGAGAGTAATACTCTCAAATTATTAGAAGGTGTAAGCTCGCGGATTTGAAAGTCTTTAGAAGATAATCCTGCCTTTTTAAAAGCGCTTTCTAAAGAAAATCTATAATCTGCTTTTTTTGTCTTTTCAACTTCGACATTTAAAGAAAAGCCACCTGTAAAATCCATTCCTAAAATAGATTTTTTTTGAATCGAGAGCGTCGCAGCTCCGATTAATATTACCGTGCCAGATAGGATAAATACATATTTTGAAAATTTTGAAAAATTAAATTTCTTTATTTTTACAAAATCTAACATTTTAAGCTCAGTGTGTTTTGGATTTTGAGCCCATTTTGTAAAAAAATATCTCGTCATAAATAGCGCTGTAAACATAGATGAAACAATACCGATTATCAAAGTTAGAGCAAAACCTTTGATTGGACCAGAATCGAAATGAAGTAGTATTAAACCCGCTAATATCGTTGTTAAATTTGAATCTAAAATTGCACTAAATGCCTTTTTATAACCGTTTTGTATTGCAGAGCCGATTCTTTTGGAAATTGCAAATTCCTCTTTTATCCTCTCAAATACTAAAACATTAGCATCTACAGCCATTCCGACTGTTAAAATGATACCTGCTATCGATGCTAAACTAAGTGTGGCATGTAAATTTTGTAGCGTTGCCCACATTATGAAAAGATTAAATAAAACAGCTACAGATGCAACAATTCCTGCAAATTTATAATAATAAACCATAGCAATTATCACGAGTGCTAGGGCTACAAAAGTAGCTATTATTCCTTTAACTCTCTCTTTTGAGCCAAGCTCAGCTGAGACGTTTTTCTCCGATAAAATATGTGGTGTAAAACTAAGCGATCCTGCTTTTAAATCTGCTACCAATTGATTGATTTCTCGAGTAGAAAAACTACCTGTTATCTGCGCACTATCTTTGAAATCAAATTGCAGCGTTGGAGATGAAATAATATAATCATTTAAAATAACTCCCATTCTCCAGCCTTGACCTTTTGAATAGTTTTCCAAAATAGTACCAGATACTTTATCTTTAGAAAATTGAGAGGTCCATGCAAATACCTCGTCTCGAGGATTTATTCTTACTCCTTCTTTATTAGTATATGATCCTTTAACTTCAAATGTTAAAAAGTTTCCTTGCGATGGATCATATGCAGATCTTATATTTGCTAAATTAGATCCCTCTAAAGCGTAGTTATTAAAGACTATTAAAAGAGGATGCGTTTGTGTCTGCCAATCAGATGCATCTGATCCTTTAAACATCGCAATTTTTGAAACGCTGTCGTTCAAATTAGACGTAACTTCACTCTCATTTGATGCTAAACGAAGACCGTTTTCATATAATATTTTTGCAGATTCACTAGTAGGTTCAATAGCATCTGATGTTAGAGTTTTTCCATATAAATGTTTGTATGCTATCGCATTTATACTTTGAACATCTTTTTTGTTAACAACTACAGCTTCATACCAGATATCTTGCAGAAATTTGTTCACATGTTCTTGTAGATTCGGATTGTTGTTATTGAATTTTTCATTCACTACATGAAAAGACATAGAAGATGCTTTTACAAGCTCTTTTGCAGATAGATCTTGAGCTCCTGGAAAATCTAAAACAATATTTGAATCAATAGTTCTAATATTAACTTCAGAAACTCCCATTTTATTAACGCGATTGTATAGCTCATTTGATCCTTGTTTTAAAGCAGCTTCATCTTTTACTACATGATTGTTTTGATCTCTAAGCTCTATTTGAACCGTTTTTCCACCAGATAAATCTAAGCCCCAATGAAGTATTTTTCTGTCATCTCCTCTAAAATATTTTTTGAAACTTAAATAAAGATTTGAGAAAAGTGGGTTTTTTGTAGGTTGTGGATAATCGTATTTAACTGATGGATCCAAACTTACTTGAGCTGCATTGTAATCATCTTTCCATTTAAGTAGATCTTCTTGGATCGAGGTTTCGATTTTATTAAGTGTCACAATTCTTTGCTCTAAATTTGAGAATTCTAAAGTAGCAAATTTTTTAGAGCCATGAACTGCAAACTTTTCTCGAGTAGCCTTTAAAATAGATTGATAGTAATCATTTTTTTCAAAAATAAAGGAGTCTGAAAAATCTTTAGCATTCGATAGCATCGAAGCTGAAAAGCCTAAATAACCATTTTGACGCAATATTGTTTGTAGCTTTTCAAAGTCTTTGAAAAAGCTTTTTGCATCCTCAGTGTTTTGATATGCTTGGTATTTTTGTAAGATTTTGTCCAAACCCTTTGCAACTACATATATCGAATTTGAATGCATCCCAATAGGAGCTGTATCCTTATTAAGCGCAGGAACAAAAACAACTAAACAAAATTTTTGTTGCTCTTTTGGTAGCTTTTTATATGTTTCATAATCATAAATCGGAAAAGAATCTTGAGCTAAATCTGGATGTTTTGGGTTGAAATTGCTTTTTATAGAATTGAAAATTTGTTTTGCTTCAACTTTAGCTATTTGAAGTAAATTTAAAACTAAATAACTAGATGTGTTTTCAAGACTATGCAAGCTAATGCTAAATTCACCCTTTTCAGATGTTACTTTTTCATCGGTTTTAGTTGTGAGTTTTGCTATTTCATTTATGAGTAGTTGATCAAATATATCCTTTTTTTGAGCTTTAATTGTCTCTTCAAATCTTATAATGTCCTTATGAAGTGTCAAAAAGATCTTGTCATTTGAAAAATCTACAATGATTTGACTTATAAAAGGATTATTTGATTTTAAATCTACTCTTATTAAATTTGATGAACCCCTTTTTAATGAGGCATCTAAACTTGCATATATATCGCTGTAAGTTAAAGGTTTTTGTGCTTTAGTGAACTTGTTTATATTGTTTTTAATAATGTTTTCAGCACTGAGCAAGGCTGTCTCTTTTTTATCTAATAAATAGAGCTTTTGTCTTTTGTCTTCTGTTAAAAATTGTGCAGTTTTTTCCTCTTGATTTAGTTTTGCTCTTTCAATTTTTATCTCATCTCTATTCCTGTCAATAGCATCTACAAGAGATTGAATAGCATTTTTAGGATTATCAAAATAATTTTGTGCAAATGATGCAAAAAAACGAGAAGATATCGGTGACTTTTCTCCAAATACTTTTGTGAAATCTAAAATATTGTGAACTAAAATATAGGTATTGCTTTTGGCAAGATAAGAGTTAGGCTCTTTTATAATATTTTCTAACAAAATAGCATTTTCACTAACGCCAGCTACAGATGTAGCTACCTCAGATGCTCTATCAAAAATTATATCCTTATAAAATGAGGAGATATTTTTTTTATCATCATACTTAGGGGCATATTCAAAAAAATCAAATGTTTTATTTTTCTCAAATCTAATCGGAATTTGTCTTTGTATTGTCACTGTTTTTGTGTCAATAGTTTGATCATCTAGTGCTGTTATTTGCGCTGGTGCAAAAGATATTAGATTTCCAGCTCGATATATATATTTTTTGAACTTTTTTGCATCTTCAATATTAAAAAAATCTATATCTATCATCTCAGGGTTATCTTTATGCATATTTATAGTTCTAGATTTGATTTTAAGCATTTTTAGATAGGACTTGAGCCATGATACAGTATCTTTTTCTAAGACATTTACCCTATCTACTATGTGAGTAGCTATAGTCTCAGATTGCTTTCTGTCAATAGGTCTTTTTAATGGTTTTGTATAGTAAAAAACTGTCGGTAAAATATTGTAGATTGTTAAAGCTATAACGATGATAATTAACCATAGCTGCCAGTTTTTTCTTTTTTGCATAATTTTAGCCCTGTTTTTTTCCTTTAAAAAAAAAATTAATAAAACAAAATAATAGCTGAAATTTAAAGATATGTCTAGTGAAATCAGATTAAAAAATTAATTTAAAAAATGATGCTCGAAACTAAAAACAGTTTTTTATATGCTTTTTATCCAAATTTTAAAATTAGTTTAAGCTTTTTTTTAAATTTTTTGATGGATGAAATGAAAATATCATAATTTTATAAAAAATAAACGATGCCAAGCAGTAAAACAAAACAAAACCTAAGATCTTCAGTTGTAGATCTTCAAAAAACACCCTCTCATGTCGCTATTATTATGGATGGGAATAGAAGATGGGCAAAAAAACATAGTCTACCAGCAATTGTCGGCCATACAAAAGGAGCGCAAACTTTAACCAATATCGTAAAAGTAGCTAATAAATTAAAAATAAAAACTTTAACAGTATTTGCTTTTTCAACAGAAAATTGGTCTAGATCCGAAAAAGAGATTAAAAATATTATGAAACTTTTCAATGTATATCTCAAAAAACAGCTAAAATTTATGCAAAAAGAAAAAGTTAGATTAGATGTAATTGGAGATTTATCAAAATTAGATAAAAATCTGCAAAAGGCATTTTTAGATGTTATCGACAAAACTAAAAATAATCAAAATATCAATTTAGTTTTGGCAATAAATTATGGAGCTAAAAATGAGATGAAAAGAGCTATTTTGAAAATGATAGAAGATGTGGAAAATAAAAAAATCTTAAAAAAAGATATCTCTGAAAATTTAATAAGCTCCTATCTTGATACAAAAAATTATCCCGATCCAGATCTTTTAATAAGAACTAGTAATGAAAATAGAATTAGTAATTTTTTGCTCTGGCAGCTCTCTTATAGCGAAATCTATATCACAAAGATTTTATGGCCAGATTTTAAAGAAAAAGATTTTATAGAAGCGATAAGTGAGTTTCAAAAAAGAAAAAGAAGATTAGGGGGTAATTAAAATGAAAAAAAAGAAAATTTTTTCTTTTTTTTCTGTTTTAATACCTTTTGTTCAACTGTTTGCTTTTTTTGAGTCTGAAGATAAAAAAGATTTATTAGATTATGAAAATATTCCAAACCATATCGCTATTATTATGGATGGTAATAGAAGATGGGCAAAAGAAAATAACGTATCAATAGAGTATGGATATCGAAAAGGAGCAGAAGTCCTTTTAGATACAATAAAGTCTTGTATAGATTTGGGAGTAAACGTTTTAACAGTTTACACCTTTTCAACAGAAAATTGGAATAGATCTAAAGAAGAGCTCGATACTCTATTTAATCTGTTTGATTATATGTGCAGGTCTCAAAAAAATAGTTTGATCGAATTAGGGGTGAGTTTGCACGCTATCGGTGATATTACAAAATTTCCAAAAAGTATAATAGATCTCATTGAAGATACAAAAAAAGCTACTCAAAATTGTAAAAAACTGGATTTGATTTTAGCAATAAATTATGGTGGAAGAGATGAGCTTAGACGAGCGATAATAAAATTAATAGATGATGTTGAAAATTTAAAAATTAGAAAAGAAAATATTTCTGAAGATGTTATTTCGCTCTATCTCGATACGTATGGGTTTGCAGATCCTGATCTTTTGATAAGAACAGCATCTGAGGCTAGGCTTAGTAATTTTTTACTATGGCAAGTGGCATATACAGAGATTTATATAGAAAATATGTATTGGCCTGATTTTAAAAAAGAAAATTTAATAGTGGCTATTTTAGATTATCAAAAAAGAATAAAAAGGAAAGGGACATGAAAAAATTTCAGGATTTAAAAAGTAGATTTTTCGCATCATCCATTTTAGTACTTTTGTTTGTAGCTATTATATTTTTTGCAGATCTGCTCTTTATGAGATTTATTGTAACTTTAGTTGTTTGCTTTATTGCTAGCTTAGCTGCTTTAGAAATGATTCAGTTCGCTCAAAAAAAACAAATCGTTATCGATAAAAATCTTTTGATCGGAGCTGTAATTTTAGAGATCATTGCTTTCTTTATATATTCTCAATATCCAGAATTAAAAATTCTTCCCATTTTAGTTTTCTTTATCTTTATGGTATTTTTATTTCTCTCCAATTTTAAAAAGATCGAAAACTCCTTTCTTCGAATATCCACCACTGCTTTTTCATTTTTGTATATTGCTATTCCTCTCGGTATGTTTATTCCCATTCTATATATTGATGTTTTTGAAATGCAAGATGGAAGATTTTGGGTATTTTATCTAATCTTTGTAACTAAACTTACTGATATCGGAGCCTATTTTGGAGGGAAGTTTTTTGGCAAAAAAAAATTAGCTTCAAAAATTAGCCCTAAAAAAACTATTTTTGGAGCTATATCAGGTCTTGTCTTCGCCTTAGCAGGTAGCTTGACTTTTTTGATTTTTTCCAAACATAATATGTTCGATTTTAATTTGTTCGAAGCAATATTTTTAGGTCTTCTTTTAGGTGTTTTTGCTCAAATAGGGGATCTTTCAGAATCTTTATTAAAAAGAGATGTTAAAGTAAAGGATAGCTCAAAAATTCCATCTTTTGGGGGCGTTTTAGACTTTTTAGATTCAATAATCTTTAATATACCTATAATATATCTGTTTTTGATAGGATAGTTGTTTATGATAATTACAATAGATGGCCCAGCTGGCACAGGAAAATCAACTGTTGCTAAACTACTAGCTCAAAAACTTCATTTTTCTTATTTTGACACAGGTGCTATGTATAGATCTTGTACATATGCTCTAATCGAAAATCAAATTGATATTGATGATAAAGACAAAGTGTTAGATTTTCTCACAAATCATTTTCAATATGAAATTAAAGAGAAAAATTTAGAAAAATATTATTTTGTTAACTCAGAAGATGTAACTGATATCATAAGATCGAGCTACGTTACTGATCTAGTTTCGATCGTCTCCGCTAAAGAATATGTGAGAAAAACTCTAGTTCCAATTCAAAGAAAATTTGCCGAAGATAGAGATATTATCTGTGAAGGTAGAGATATGGGGACTGTTGTTTTTCCTAATGCTGCAATAAAAATTTATTTAACAGCTAAAATATCAGTTCGAGCAGAGAGAAGATTTAAAGACTTTATTGCAAAAAATCCTCAAGATATTGCGACTTTAGATAAAAATATAATTTTAAAAGATATTCAAAAAAGAGATGAATTAGACTCCACCAGAAAAGTATCCCCACTTAGAAAAGCAAAAGGAGCTTATCATATAGATACTTCAAATTTAACAATTGATGGGGTCGTTAAAAAAATTATAAAAAGAATTAAAAAATTAAAAAAAATAAAGTTTGCTTACCGCTTGGTTCGGGCTGTCTCTTCTTTTGTATTGAAAACTTTTTACAGATTTAAAGTTTATGGCAAAGAAAATATTATTAAAGGTGCCGCTATCGTCACATCAAATCATGTATCTTTTTTCGATCCATCTGCTATCACTGTAGCTATCGATGAAGAACTGCATTTTTTAGCAAGAGATTCTCTTTTTAAAATTCCAATCTTTAAATATATTATTAAAGCTTTAAATACCCATCCCATCTCTGGAAAAGAAGCTAATATTCAAACGATTAAAGAGGTGAAAAGTATTTTAAAAACTGGAAAAAAAATAGTTATCTTTCCTGAAGGTACAAGATCAACAGATGGAACAATAAATAAACTTCTACCTGGCGTTGGCTTTTTAATAAGCCTCTCTAAATGTACAACTATCCCTGTATATATCTACGGTGCACATGAAGTTTGGCCAAGAGGTAAAAAGTTTCCAAAGCTTTTTGGAAAAATAGCTTGCATTTTTGGCAAACCCATTAGATATGAACAGTTTGAAAATATTAATAGAAATGAGAGAATCCCTCAGATTATCAATAAAATAGAAAATGAATTGAAAAATTTAGAGAAATGGGCAAATAATGGGTTTAAAGGAGCTCAACCTTAAATTTATTTGAAAAAAATCAAAAATTTTCTTCATAATAATACCAAATCACTAATCGGAGGATATAATGGCTAAAAATATTAAAGAATTAAATGACTCTAACTTTGCAAAAGAAATTGAAAAAGGAGTCGCTCTTATCGATTTTTTTGCCCAGTGGTGTGGACCTTGCAGAATGCTAGCTCCCGTTTTAGAAGAGGTCTCTGATGAAATGAAAGATAAAGCTACTTTTGGTAAAGTCGATATTGATAAACAAGTAAAATTAGCTACTCAATATCAGGTAACTTCTATTCCAACCTTAATCTTATTTAAAGATGGTAAAGAAGTTGATAGAATTGTAGGCCTTAAAGATGCTAAAGCTTTAAAAGAATTTATAGAAAAAGCTTAAATGGGTAGATTTATATTTTGGCTTGCTATTTTTGTACTAATTGGTGGGATCTCTCTTCACTTTAAGTTCGACCTTCCCTATTTTCTTACTTGGATAGGAAAGTTGCCTGGCGATATGATAATTAGCAAAGGTAGAACTCTTTATTATTTTCCAGTAACATCCGCTGCTGCAGCTTCTTTTGTTTTTACCGTTATCTTTTCTCATTCTAAAAAAAGATGAACTCTATTTAAAGCTATCAAAAAAATTTAAAAAAAATAAATTTAAATAAATTCACCAACTCTTTAAACTACCTGCCCCAGAGATAGGACTTAATTTTTAAAGGGAGTTTGTTTATGAATAAATTTATTTTGTTTTTTTTTATCCAAATAATTTCAATTTTTTCTCTATTTTCTAATCCAATATTAGAGTCTTTAGTATACAAAATTAGAGACCCAAATACTGATAAAAAAGAATTCAGAGAATATTTAGAAAAAATAGGGGAATATATTGCATTAGATATTGCAAAAGACTTAAAAACGAAAAAACAAAATATTCAAACAGTTATGCAAGTTGACGCTGAGCATAACATAGTTGATGAAAACATTGTTTTAGTAACAATATTAAGAGCAGGATTGCCGCTTTTTAATGGAGTATTTAAAGTATTTCCAGAATCTGAAGCCGGTTTTTTTGCTATGCAACGAAATGAAAAAACTCTTAAAGCATCTGTAGATTATGTAGCACTGCCACCTTTAGAGGGCAAAACTGTTATTATAGCAGATACTATGCTCGCTACTGGAGGTTCTATGTTAGATGCTATAAAAATTATAGAAAAAAGAAATCCAAAAAATATAATTTTAGTATCAGCAATAGCTGCTCAAGAAGGTATAGACAATATCTTAAAACACGATCCTAGTATTAAAATCTATCCAGCTTATGTGGATCCAATTTTGAATGAAGTTGGATATATAGTTCCAGGTCTTGGAGATGCTGGCGATAGATGCTATGGTATAAAATAAATTAGTAAAAAATCAATTTTCCTCCTATTTTTTAGTAGGAGGAATGCTTCTATTAAACGAATTATTTCCCTAATATACCAAAAAACTGATAATCCCTTAGTAAGTTTCAAACTTATTCAATTTTTAACTCATTTGGCAATAGATATAATGGACTGCAATTTTTCAATCAGATAAAGAGGACAATTAAGAATGTTTCCATCTTTTCTTAAATTCATAGGACTGGAGCGAATGAGCATTTTTGGATGATAAATATCATTGTAAACTCTTAAGCTTTTTTTCTTTGAAGAATTTCCCGATTTTACTTCTAGAGGATAGATGAATCCATCTTGCTCTACAATAAAATCGAGTTCTGCCTTGCCTTCACTTGTCCAATAAAACAAGGGATAATGACTATGAATAAGTTCTTGAGCAATGCAATTTTCTACTATTGCTCCTCGAAACTCTTGATAAAGTTCATTTTCATGAAGAACAGTTTTTGCAGAAAGATGAGCCATGGCTCCAAGCAATCCTACATCAACGAGATAAATTTTAAAAACATTCAAGTTTGCATAAGCTGATAGAGGGATTCTTGGAGTGCTAATTAGAGAAGTTTTATGGATTAATCCTGCTTCAATAAGCCATTGCAAAGCAACTTCAAATTCTTTTGCTCTTCCTCCTGTGCGAATTGCAGAATAAATGAATTTTTTATTTTCTTTTGCTAATTGATTAGGTATAGAGTTCCACACTTGATTAATTTTCATGATATGATCTTTTGGAGCATGTTTAGCAAAATCTAAACTATAAGCTTTCAAAATATTATTTTGAATTTCTCGTACTTTAGAGACATCTTGTGAATCAATATATTCAGCAACAGCTTCTGGCATTCCTCCAATAAATAAATACTCTTTAAAATAGGATAATAATTTTTCATGTAGATTGAGAGGAATAGGTTCTATGTTTTTTAATTCCTCAATAAAATTTTTTAATTGAACCTCTTTTAAGGCTTCGAGAAATTCTAAAAAACATAACGGAAATAAGGTTAAAAATTGGACTTTTCCAACAGGAAAGCCTTTTACATGAGCTAACTTAACTCCAAGAAGAGACCCTGCAGCTACAATGTGTTGTTCAGGAGCATTTTCATAAAAATATTTGAGACTATTAAGCGCATTTGGACATTCTTGGATTTCATCAAAAATAATAAGAGATTTTCCCTGTGTGATTTTTGTATTCATTTCTATGCTCAGAGCTTTCAAAATTATTTTAGGATCTAAACTTGCATCAAAAAGTTTGCACAATCGAGGATTATCTTCAAAATTAAGGTAAACGGTATTTGAATATTCTTGTTTTCCAAATTCCTTTAATATGAATGTTTTACCTACTTGTCTGGCTCCCATTAAAATTAATGGTTTCCTTTTGGGGTAGTTTTTCCAGGCCTGGAGGCTTTTTAAAATTTTTCTTTTCATATTTTGTATTTTATCGTAAATTCACATTTATTCGTTCTAAAAAATGTAACATTTAACATTTATTCGTTCTAAAAAATGTAATAATTGACGTAAATATTTGATATGCAATAGCTTGTAAAATTTACAGTTTCACTTCAAAAGAAAAATTATTTTGTCTTAAAGCTTCATATAAAGCTATTGCTACAGTATTTGATAAATTCAAACATCTAGAATTTTCTTTCATTGGAATTGTTAAAAAATTAGATGGATATTTTTCAAAAAATATATCAGGTAGACCGGATGTTTCAGAGCCAAAAATTAAAATAGAATTTTTTGGGTATTCAATATCTGTATATTTTTTTTGAGCTTTAGATGAAAAAAAATAAAATGATTTTTTATCTATTAAATACTTTTCTAAATCATCTATCTTTTCTAAATTCACATCTTTAAAATAATCAAGGCCTGCTCTTTTTAAATTCTTATTAGATAAAGAAAAAGATGCAGGAGTAACAATTGAAAGATCTGTGTTTGTTAAAAAACATGTTCTAATGATATTTCCTGTGTTTTGTGGAATCTCAGGTTTAAAAAGTATGATTTTCATGCAGATGATTTTTTGGATTTGCTATTTTCTCTAATGGATTTGTTTTTACATCTAAATCTAGTACTTCTATATCAAAAATAATTAAGGAATTTAAATGAGGATAGTTTTTGCCAAAAGCAACATCTGGATGTACAAAAATTTGTCTTTTTTCATGAAGCTGCATCCCTATTATTGATTTTTTTAAAGCTAAAAGTGTCTCATTTAAATTTATAGACTCTTCAAATTTTGTAAATACTTTGCCATCTAAATATCTGCCTGTAATTTTTACAATAGGCGTATGATAGCTCTCAACATATCCTTTTTTTCCTGTTTTGATTTGTTTATATTGTAGTTTGTCTTTTTCTAGCTCAATAATATTTGTGTCTTTTTGATTTTCTAATAAAAAATTTTCAGCGATTTGTAAATTTTTTATAGCTTTTTTTTCATTTGTCTTTTGTTGAAGAGTAGCTATCGCTTCAAAACAGTCATCTTCTGACATTTCAGACGCTCTTTTTAAAGAGCCCTTTTTTATGCCTTTTATCATCTGTTTGATATCTAAATTAATGCCAAATTCATCTAAATTTTTTCCAATAATATGCCCAATTGCTTCAGATAATTTTTTAACATCTATCTCATCTTTTTTTGCAAAAATAGGATTAAAAAAAGTTGCAAATATAAAAAGAGAAAAAACTAGTTTTTTTAACATGTTATTCCCAAGTAATCTTTTCTATTTCTTGAGTTTTGATCTCAAGCTCTTTTAGCTGATCTTGATTTACCAGGCAAGGTGAGCTGCTCATTAAATCTAAGCTTTTTAAAGTTTTTGGAAAAGCTATTACATCTCTGATATTATCAGTATTTGTTAAAATCATTATTAACCTATCAAAACCATAGGCAATACCCCCATGAGGAGGAGTGCCATACTCTAGAGCATCTATAAAAAATCCGAATTTTTGTTTTATATCTTCTTCTGATAGATTTAAAAGTTTAAAAATTTTTGATTGAATCTCACTATCATATATACGTTGAGAGCCGCCAGCTATTTCGTAGCCATTTAAGACTAAATCATAAGCATCAGCTCTAACTTTTAGGGGCTCTTTTTCTAAAAGATGTATATCTTTTGTAGAAGGTGATGTAAATGGGTGGTGCATAGATTTTAATCTATTTTCCTCAACATCAAATTCAAATAAAGGAAAATCTTCTACCCATAAAAATTTATAGACATTTGGTTTTATTAAATTTCGATCATGTGCAATTTTTCTTCTCAAATGATCTAAAGCTTGATTTACTTTTGTCTCAGCGTCCGATGCTATAAAAAGAATATCATCGTTAGCTATTTGCATCTTTTCATCGATCTCTTTTAAAAGATCATCTGCAAAAAATTTAGTAATGCTAGATGTTAAGCTGCCGTTTGTTTTTTTTATGAAAAATAGACTTTTTAGTCCAAAAGGTTTTACAAATGAAGAGTATTCATCTAGTTTTTTTCGAGATAAATCTGCTCCCTTTTCAACTTTTATAGCTTTTACACATCCATCAGCATTTAGAGTATCTAAAAATATGGAAAATGAAGTTTTTTTTGCGATTTCATCTAAACGGATAAGCTCCATATCAAAGCGAAGATCGGGTTTGTCCGATCCATACTTTTCTAAACACTCAGCGTGTGACATCTTTTCAAAAGGAATGGTGATATCAATATTTTTACACTTTTTAAAAACTCTTTTTAGATGGGTTTCAACTAATTCAAATAATTTATCTTTTCCATCAAAACTCATCTCAACATCTATTTGTGTAAATTCAGGTTGTCTGTCTGCTCTTAAATCTTCATCTCTAAAACATGGAGCTATTTGAAAATATTTATCAATGCCTCCAATCATTAAAAGCTGTTTAAAGATTTGAGGAGATTGAGGAAGTGCATAAAAATTGCCTTTGTATACTCTAGATGGTACCAAATAGTCTCTAGCTCCCTCCGGAGTTGATTTACATAAAATTGGAGTATTAATTTCTAAAAAACCATTTTCAGAATAAAAATTTCGAGTCTCTAGCATTACCAGATGTCTCATTTTCAACTTATCCAAAATAGGTTTTCTTCGAATATCTAAATATCTATATTTTAATCTAAGCTCTTCATTTGTCTCAGTTTTATCTTCAAAAATTGGAAAAGGAGACGGTTTCGATGCAGATAATATTTTTAGATTTTCAACTAAAATTTCAATGTCACCTGTTTTTAAATTTGGATTTGGAGCATCTCTTAGAGCAACTTCACCTTTAATCGAAAATACCCATTCATTTCTAAGTTTTTTTGCCATCTCATGTGTTATAGATGAAATCTCAGGATCAAAAATCAGTTGCGTTATCCCATAGCGATCTCTAATATCAATAAATATCATAGATCCATGATCTCTTCTTTTATTTACCCAGCCTGAGAGCGTTATTTTTTTACCAACATCTAATTTAGTAAGCTCTGAGCAATTGTGATCTCTAAACATTTTTTTCCTTCAATTTGTAATATTTATCTTTTAAAAAAGATTTTAAGTTTTCAAAACTTACTTTTTCTTGATCTCTTGTATTTAAATTTTTAAATTGAGCTTCCTTATTTAACATCTCATCTCCAGCCAAAATTAAAGCGTTTTGAGCTTTTAGTTTATTTGCAAGTTGCAAAGATTTTTGGATTTTTTTAGCATTTAAATCTATTTCTACTTCAATTTTATGTTCTCTTAGCTCTTTTGTTAAAATAATTGCAAATTCTTTCGCAGTTTCTGTTAGAGGGATAATAAATAAAAATGGACCCTTTTTTTCAGGGAAATAAAGATCTTGATCAATCATTGCTTGCAAAATTCTCTCTAGTCCACATGCAAAACCAATGCCAGGTAGATCTTTGCCACCTAAACTTTTTAAAAGAGTGTTGTATCTACCACCGCCTCCTAAAGAATTTTGTGCACCTAACTTTTCTGATATTACTTCAAATACAGTATCATTATAATAATCAAGTCCTCTCACTAATCTATCATTTACTTCATATGAAATATTTAATTTGTCTAAAAGATTTAAAAGATTTTCAAAATGTTTTTTTGAATCTTTTGATAAAAAATCTAAAATACTAGGGGCCGTTTTTAAAAGCTTTTGATCTTTTTCTTCTTTAGAATCCAAAATTCTAAGTGGATTTGTTTCAAATC
>JAAKFX010000159.1 GCA_011064865.1 Candidatus Anoxychlamydiales bacterium | reverse complement strand
GAGTTGAAAGACTCGCTATGTTAATTCATCAAATTAGCGATATTAGAATGTTTACAGAAAACGATATGAGATTTTTAAAGCAGTTTAGCTTGTAAAAATATGTAAATTTTTAATATTATATTATTTTCAAAAATGGAAGAGTGGCAGAGTGGCCGAATGCGTCTGTCTTGAAAACAGAAGTACCTGCAAGGGTACCGGGGGTTCGAATCCCTCCTCTTCCGAATTTCTAAGCAATTCGTACTAATCAAGGGTTTCGGTGCTAGAATGTGCTATGAAATAATGAGTTTATTTGCTGCTTTTCAGGATTAGAGAAATTTTTACCTAAAGTAAGTCTTTCCATCGATATTTTTGATCTTCAATTTTTTGGGAATCATCAGTTAGTCCTTTTAGAACGATTCCTTCTGGGCTGCATTTAATTTTGAGACCATCTAAAACAATGGGATGATCAAATGGATTGCAGACAATTAATACCTTCTTCAAGAGAAGGGGAAGGTATTGTGCTATAGTTGTATCTGCAGTAGTAAGTATAATGACTCCCGGTGATTCATGAAGTTTAAATGATTGATCATTCCAAAAATCTCGGTCATTTGTAAGCAAAATGCGATTTAATTGTTTGGCTTTTTTATAAAGAAAAGAATCTTCTTGATTTGTTAACTTGTTGTTTTCTGTTACAGATAAAACATCCATATTTTTTTTTCTAAGAAAATCGATAATATTTTTATCAATATTTTTATCAGCGTACATTCTCAATTTATAATTCTTAAAAAAATTCATTGTGGATATTCCTTTATAAAATAATCATAATTTTGTGTTTTTACTTAACCAATCATTTATTATTTGGATAATATTTTTCAAATTTATAGGCATTTTATGATCTTTTTTTAATCCTTGTAAATATCGATTCCAAAAACTTTGTAAATCTTCTATTGCTTGACTTGAAAAAATAATAGGTAATTTTATTTCTGTTTCTCTATGGTTAAAAACGGTCTTAATAATATTTCCAATATTGGAAGAAAGTTGATCTCCTTTTTGTAAAATCATAGAATAAAGATCATGAAAATCTTTCATTCGACTATTATATCTTCCTCTATCAACCATGGCGTGTAGTTTTTCTGCAAAAATAAACTCTATAGGATAACAAGAAAGAGATATTGAACTTTCAAAAAGAGCTCCTTTTTTCCCATGTGTTAATGGAAGAGACATATTTAATGGATCTATCAAGTCTCCAAAAGCTAGATCAATTGTAACTTTGAAACGAGTTTTTCCAAAATATCCTACCAAATGTACTCGTTTTCCAGGATATTTCATATGCGGATGAGGAATATTTTCAATTTTTATTTTATTAAAATTAAAACCATCTTTAATATCATTATTGATA
>JAAKFX010000158.1 GCA_011064865.1 Candidatus Anoxychlamydiales bacterium | reverse complement strand
TTTCCATCTCTTTTCTATAAAAATAATAAACTAAAGTTGTGCCATGGTGTTGTTTTATAATATCGATGATCTGTTTAGGAAGTCGATATTTTTTAGCTAGCATCTCTCCTCCTGTGACATGAGAGATAATAACTTCTGCAGACTCCCCCGGAGTTAAAAGCTGATGAATATTTACGCCGGAGCCTTGGTTTTCGATAAAGTAATTGGGATTGGTTAGTTTTCCTATATCATGATATAGAGTTGCCACCCTACAAAAAAGAGCATTCGCATGAATTTCTTGAGCTGCAGCTTCTGCTAAATTACCAAGTACAAGAGAGTGTTGATAGGATCCAGGTATTTCTAAGGTAATGCGCCGAAGCAGCTCATTATTTGGATCCATATATTCCATTAAAGTAATATCGGTAAGAACATCAAAAATAGTTTCTAAAACAGGAAGCAGCCCTACAACCATAATACCGATAATCAATAAAAAAACTACTGAACTAAAAATATTTGCAACTAAATTTAAATGAAAAAAACTATTTTTAATAAAGCTAGAAGCTAAAATAACTGGAATAACACCTAGCATGCATTTTGAGCAAACAGTAAATACTTGTGTTCTTTTTCGCATACATTTAGTCGATACAATTACTATCAAAGCCGTTACTAAATTTATCGTTAAAAAAGCGGAGTGCTCTACAGCTAAAGAAAGACCTATAATAATACAAAGAATTGTTGAGAAAAACAGGGATATTCTCATATTGAATAAAATACTAAATAATAGAGAAGCAAATGGGACAATTATTGGATAACGAATTACTTCAACAAGAGAGCTTGTGCTTTTTAAAATGACAAGCTCCATAACTTTTGCACTAAGAAGGGTTAAAATCAAAATGCTAAAAATCAAAGATAGCTGTTTTACAGATTTGAGTATTTTTGGCTGCTCTAATCTTAGATAAAAAATAGCTAAAATTATAAAAACAAAAGACATCAAAATATTACCCAAAATGGTAAGAGGCTCAAATAGATTTCTATTTTTCGCTAAAGCAGCTTTCATAGACTGCATAATTGCTATATGTTTAGATGTCACCTTTTCATTAGAGCCAATAATTAATTCACCAGCACCTATCTGAGAATATTTTTGAGTTACATTTGTTTCTATTAGTTTTTTTATTTTAGATAAAGTTAAGTAGTCTAAAGTTAATCTATAATCATTATTCTCGAAGTAATTTGATATAAAATTGAGAGTATTTTCCGGAACATTTTCTAATTTTTTAGCAAATATAGAAAAATATCCTTTTGGAAGAATAAAATCTTTTTTATTTTCATGATTTAGAGCTATATAATTTGTTGTATCAATATGGTGCTTCTTCATTCTTTTAATAGTTTTAGAATCACTAAATCTTGAAGCGATGAGCATATTTTCAAAAAGGTCCACAAGATCATTTATTTTTTCATAGCTAATAGATGAAAGATTTTTCCACTTTGGATTTTCTATTAGA
>JAAKFX010000157.1 GCA_011064865.1 Candidatus Anoxychlamydiales bacterium | reverse complement strand
TTGCAAAATTTCCATTTACAGCACTCGGAAAGGCTCATGCTCTTAGCGAAAAACAAGGTTTTGTATTAGTGGTTGTAGATAAAAAAAGCAAAATAATTTTAGGAGCTCAAGCAATTGGGCCTTCTGCTTCTGTATTAATTGCAGAGATGGGACTTGCGATTACAAATAAGTTAGATGTAAAAGCTATTATAAATACAATTCATGCGCATCCAACACTTGCTGAGAGTTGGTTAGAAGCTATTTTAATATCGCAAAATAGACCGCTTAATTTTTTCCCCAATTTGAAATTATGAAATTCCCAGAATTTTTAAGAAGAAAACTGCCGATTGGTCCTACAAATAAAACTAATGATATTTTAAAAAAATATAATCTAAATACTGTATGCGCAGAAGCTAACTGTCCAAATCTTTTTGAATGCTATTCAAAAAAGGTAGCCACTTTTTTAGCTCTTGGCAAAAAGTGCACAAGAGCTTGTGCATTTTGCAATATCGATTTTTCAAAAAAACCTGCAAAGCCAGATATTAATGAGCCTTTAAATATTGCAAAAGCTACAAAAAGTTTAAATCTCAGACATGTTGTAATTACCATGGTTGCAAGAGATGATCTAGAAGATAGAGGAGCAAATCATTTAGCTAAAATTATAAAAGAGGTAAAAAAACTAAACCCTAATACCTCAGTTGAAGTTTTAACATCTGATTTTTCTTGCAACTTTGATTTGATAGATATCATAACAGATCAAGATATTGATATTTTTAATTATAATATTGAAACAGTAAAAAGATTAACTTCTAAAGTTAGACATATTGCTACTTATGAAAACACTTTAAAAATTTTAAAATATGTAAAAAAATCAAAAAAAATAAAATTTGTTAAATCTGGATTTATGGTTGGCCTTGGTGAGACAAAAAAAGAGGTTTTTGAAACTATAAAAGATCTATATGACATGAGGGTTGATATCATTACAATCGGTCAATATTTGTCTGCTAGCAATAAAAAATATCCAATTAAGGCTTTTATTACTCCAAAAGAGTTCTTAGAATATAAAGATTTTGCAAAGAGGCTAGGGGTAAAAACAGTCTATGCAGATCCTTATGTACGTTCGAGTTACAATGCTGCAAATATTATAAAACTGACATCTTCTAAATAAGAAATAATTAAAAAGAACTCATTTCTTTCATTTTAATTTAAAAAATTTATTGATTTGCAATTATTTATTTAATAAAGTACAATTTTAGATGGAGAGAAACAAAATTAGTATTTTTCATGCAATTTGAATCGACAAGAAAACACCATAATATTGCCAGCATTATTTTAGCTGGAGGCAAGGGCACAAGGCTCCATCCTCTAACTTTATATCATTCCAAACCAGCAGTTGCTTATGGTGGTAGATATAGACTTATTGATATTCCAATATCTAACTCACTAAACTCCAATATTCGGCAGATATTGGTAATCGGCCAATATTTAACGACTGAGCTCTCTCACCATCTTACACAAACTTATCAATTTGATAGTTTTTTTCCAGGAAGGCTCGATCTTATAACGCCTGAGGAAAAACCAAATGGAGAGAGAATATTTTTTGATGGAACCGCAGATGCAATCAGAAAAAATCTTGATACAATCTTAGAG
>JAAKFX010000156.1 GCA_011064865.1 Candidatus Anoxychlamydiales bacterium | reverse complement strand
ATCACATGTCTATAAACAAAGGGTGCTATCAAGACTTGGACATTTATCTAATGCAGATTGTTTAAAGCTTTTAGGTGATATAATACACCCAAATTTGAAACATATTCATATAGCGCATATATCAGGCGAGTGTAATTCAAAAGAACTCATTTTAGATGCGTTTACAAGGCTTTTAGATGAAAAACAATCTAAGACTAAACTTACATTAGCTCATCAAGATAAGATATCTGATAAAATTGTACTTTGATTAAAAGGCTACGACAGATGATCTAGTAGCCATATTTATAATCCTTTTTTCCATAAGTTCTAGCATTGTTTTTCTCTTTTTAAGCTCTTTTTGATCATCAGCAGGAACGTTTCTCCAACTAGGTACATAGTTTTGCCAAAAGCCAGATAATTTAGATACCATCAAAGTAGAATAATAGATTAAATTTTGAACGTTGAGACTCTCAATTTTTGAAAGAGTATTAAATCCAAAGGCTCCTATAGATAAAGATGTCGCAATTATTCTTAGAGCATCTGCTATATTTCTATGGTTTAACTCTTTTTTGATATCTGCCTGAAGAGAAAGATCTTCAGTTCCTTTTATAAAATCTTGAGCTCTTTTTGTTATCTTACTTCTCAGAATTTTTTCCAGATTAGCTGTTTTTTTTCTTTGAAGAGATTGACGTTCTAGATCTAAAAGTAGGTCTTTTTGGTATTCTTCATTTTTTCCTAATACGATTACATATTCTTCAGTAGATAGATGGGTTTTAAGAAGTTTTTTAATCTCTATTTTATTATTTAAATCTTTTATTTTTTTATATATTATTTTATATTCTTTGGTGCTAATTTCAAGCTGCTTTTTTAAAAATTTTTTTAGATTTTTTTCATCATTTAATTTTTTTCTAAATAATTGAGTTTTTATAGTGTTGTATATTCCAACTCCAAATGAAAAACTAGCGCATATGGTAAATAGCGATTTTAACATGATGTCATTTGAGAAGTTAGCAATAGCTGCTCCGCCAGTTGTCATTATAGCAAATGAAAATAGCATACTAACGATTGCTAAAATCATTTCTTCTTTGTTGTTATTTTTCTTAGCTTTCATGAAATTCTTATAAGCTTGAACAAAAATAGCCAGACCAACAGTTATATTTAAAGCACCAAAAACTGGATGAGAAATTGAAGCTGCAGCATTAGCAAAATGAATAATTGATAGATGGGGAGCAAAAATTGTTAGAGCAGTAGCTAGTATAGTAAATGCAAATAAACCAAGTACTGCAATATCTGCACTTTTCGCATGAATTAGCTTTTGGACAAAAATATAATCTAAACCTTTTAAAAAGCTTTTAAAAGCGTTTTTTAAGATATTTTCAGACTTCATGGTAATAGGACTTGAATTTTTCTCAATTTTCTCTACATTTTTCTTTACAGATTTTTCTATTGTTTTATCAAAAATCCATTTACAGTGATTTTCAATTTTATCATCTTCAAATTGCTCTTCAAATATTGTCGTTATTGTTTTTGTTACAGTTGAATTAATGCTACTTGAAAGATTTATTGTTTCGGCTGGAGTATATAGTGGGTTATAGAGTAATTCAATTTTATGATCTTTTAATGCTTTTAAGGTATATGTTCCTGTTGGCTCTATGGATGGTTTTATTAGCGCAGCCCGCACAGTATTAGCGATTTTCTGGGCTTTGTCTGAAGAAAGAGATGATTTTAGCTTACATATTTCATTTCTGAAATTTAGTTCGAATGTAACTGTAGGAATTGTCTTAACACTCATTTT
>JAAKFX010000155.1 GCA_011064865.1 Candidatus Anoxychlamydiales bacterium | reverse complement strand
ATTTACTACATAGATATAAAGATCCCGCTAATGGCCATGAACGTTTTAAAATAAATTCATGTATCTTTTTGGCGCTCTTTTTCAAAGAATCTTTACAAGTAGAAAAAAAAATACTTATTCTTCCAGTAGTAGATCTAATTGCTGGTAGTCCCATATATTTCACCTTATATTACAAAAACGCTCATATAATAGAGCAAAATTTGCAATTTTTACAAGCTAAAAAAATTATATGATATCTGCAGTTTGCTCAATTTTTTGATAATTAAAAAAATAGTCAGATATAATGATAGTTATCCTTATTAAATTTATTAATACGATTGAACTAACAAATGCAGTTTTAGCTATTACCTCAAAATAAAAATTATCTATAATGCCAAAATACATATTCAGTAAATATGAAGATATAAGCAAAGGACAAATATATTTGAAAATAAAATCACTTATTTTATCACAAGTAGCATCTAAAGATTCTTTATGTTCTGAAAGATACTTATTTATTTTTGTAGTAAAATTAGTGGGTAAAATTTTCATTTATTTCATTTTTTTTATTGAAACGCTCATATAATAGAGTGAAATTTACAATTTTTACAAGCTAAAAAATTATTTGAAAATTTTCAATCAAATTTCCACAGTAGTTATTATACAAAAAGCTTGAATCCCATCCCCACACCCAAAATCTGTTAGGCCATCACCGGATGTTGCAGTTATTCCTATTTGAGAAATATCGAGCTTTAAAATTTGAGCTATTTTTTGTTTCATTTGAGCTATTTTTTTTTGCATTTTTGGTCTTTTAGCTTCGATAGTTATTGCGATATGTACTATTTCTTGATTTTTTAAAGTATCGAAAGCTTTTTCTAAATAGATTTTTGAATCTGTTATCCCTTTATTTAAACAAAGATCTTTTGCAACAGATGCTAAAATATTTTCGCCAGTTACAGAAGTTATTGCGTTGCAAATTGAATGAAAGACAACGTCTCCATCAGAATCTGCAGATAAGCCTGGTATATTTTCAAAAACAACGCCAGAAATAATACAAGGTTTTGATGAATCTGTATTCAAAAATCTATGGCTATCTTGGCCAATGCCTGTTCTATAAATTGGGTATTTATTTTTATCTAGCATAAGAGAAAACATTATGCCAAAAATCTTATTTTAAAATAAGAAAAAAACTATCAAGCAACTGCTAATATTTTAAAGCATAAATTGTTTTGATATTTTAAAAATTTTACGATAGAATCACTTAAAAACTATGAGTTTTTTATGCATCAAAATGTTTTAAAGATCAAAGGAAAAGCTAGCTTAAATGGCACTATAAAAGCATCTGGTGCAAAAAATGCAATGACTAAATTACTAGTAGCATCACTTTTATCTGATAAAAAATGCACATTTTATAATGTTCCGAATATTGGTGATGTTGAAATCACTGTCAATCTTTGCAAAGAGATTGGAATGCAAGTTTTTTGGGATAGAGAAAAACATACAATGCAAGTGCAAACAAAAGAGATAAAAAACTCATATATCCCGCAAAGATTTTCAGGATCTAATAGAATTCCAATTTTGATGATAGGAGCTCTGCTTGGAAGAACCACAGAAGATATTATTGTTCCAACTCTTGGCGGTGATGATTTAGGCTCTCGTCCTTTAGATTTTCATATAGAAGCTCTCAAAAAACTAGGTGCTAAAATTGAATATAGAGACATGAAAAAAGAGGGAGCATATTTTGCTCAAGCACATCTCGGTTTAAAAGGGGCAGTGATTAATCTTGCATATCCATCAGTTGGAGCAACAGAGAACACAATTTTAGCAGCGATT
>JAAKFX010000154.1 GCA_011064865.1 Candidatus Anoxychlamydiales bacterium | reverse complement strand
GCTAAATTCAATCCAATGAAGTTTTCAACAAAAACATCTGAAATTGCTCTATCTTACTCAATTCCATATGATCTACCTTGGTCTTCTAAAAGTGAATAAGGACTAAAACAAGAAATTATACTCTCCGAATCATTTCAAAAGAGCGTTGAAACGTTTTAAAACTAAAGTTTGTCGGCATTTATAGGGTATCTTTTTTATTATTTTCCTAGCTTTCTCTAAATTAAGCTCATCTATATCTACCTCTGGAAGGGATCTAAAAATACCCGATTTTGTTGAAGATAAATATAGCGTATCGATAAGAGCTTTTTCAGCTGTTGCCATTTTTATCTTTGTTTTTTCATCATAAGTATAACCAAAGAAAAAATCTGGATGAATTTGATGAGCTGAGATAGTTGCAATAGGAGTAATAAATTTAACAGTTTTATTTAGAGTTGCAACGTAAATAATCGATGGGATTTGATCGATAACATTTCGATAATAAAGTGCAGAATGAAAGGAAATATAACTTGGAAGCGGCGCTAAAAGGTAATTTGAAAGCTCTAGAGGATCTATTCTATCGGGTACAGCCCAAAGACCTTTTTTAAGGTGAAGTAGATGATTTGATTTTGATAAACGAGTTAGTATCTTAGATGCATGAGGTATCTTAATTTTCAGATATGCAGCAATATCATTCGTTCGAAATACTGCAACATCCAGTTCGTTTATTAGCTTTAAAGCTTCTATTAATTTCATTTAGATATTTCCTCTACAACTTTGTAGATAATATTTTCCCAAATTATAGGATCATTATATTGTAGATGATATTCATGAGGAAGATAAGCTACTACTTGAGATTTAAATTCTTCAAAAGTAATTGAACAAGCACACATCTGAGCTTTTTCAATATCTGAAGGCGTCAATTTAGGTTTTTGGACATTTAAACTTATAAGATGAAAAAGATCGAAAACATCTCTTGCTTGTGTTTCACTTCTCCCAATTAAAGCTTTTACTTTCTGCTTATATGCGCTCGAAGCTGTGTAGTGATTTATAAAAAAAGGATTAAATTGATATTTTGAAGCAATAAGAGGATCAATTATATCTAGTTTTATTTCTTCTGTTATTCCTCTTCTTGAAAACTCAATTTTTGTATTGAGCAAAATTGAAGAAGAAAAGCTTTTTAGACTCATTTTCCAGCGTTGAGTCGTTTCGGTCTGTTTAGGCTCTGAATATTTAACTATCTCTATTTTATTAGCTTGTAAAAACCGTTTAGTATTTATTGAACTTAAAATTTTTCTAACATGATTTGCTAAAGTATCTTTTCTAATTATTTTGATATCAATATCAATATCTTGTGAATACCGAATGCTTTTTAAGAAAAAACGAAAATTACACCCTTCTTTTAAAGCGTAGAGCCTTTTGTCTATTTTAAGATTTAACTGCTGCAAAAAATAGAGATGAAATAGCTCAATATGTTCTGCAGGAATATGAAATATAGTTAAATTTAGCATAAAGCGCTAATAACGAGTTTCTTGAAATTACCTATCTTTAAACAAATCTAGGTCCTACTCAAAATCTTTCAGGTCTACACCCCTGGCAAGAAGATCAGCTCTTACCAGCCCTTCGACTACTTTACCAAAACCTTCAGCAAACGTTTTTATCTGTGTTATGGGAGTCGCTAATGTCCGAAGAGCAGCAACAATCCGATTAAGATTTGTTATTTTATCTTTAGATAATCCTTTTTCAATCCTATCGAGTTCTGAAGTTTTGCCTTCACTCTCACTATTTAAAACCTTTAGACGAATGTAATCTATATTTTTTGGATCATGCTTTAGCTCTACAAGTTTTTTATATAGAGGTTCAAC
>JAAKFX010000153.1 GCA_011064865.1 Candidatus Anoxychlamydiales bacterium | reverse complement strand
TTGTAGTTGAGCTAATTGCGCACTCAGATCTCGCTTTGAAAATGATTCAGTTCCTATCTAAAAATGATTATATAGGAAAATTGTTTGCTGAAATTGAAGAGAGAAAAGTAAGAGATCCTGCGTATTTAACAAGGATGTTTTCAAGAACAGATAGATTTGATAGACCTCTTTTATCTTTTGGAAAAAATCAAGAAAGCGAGCTTATTTTAGAAAAAAAAGAGGGATATACAGTAGCTTTTGTACCGATAAAAAAAGGCAGAGTTGAATATTCAAAAGAGATTGAAAATTTTATTCCAGCACTCGCTAAAATATTAAAATTTCAAAACTATCCGATAAGGCATTTATTAAAACTGTATCAAAAATTCGTTGAAAAAACCCCAAAAGTAGAAAAAAATAACTGTCTACTTGTCAAAACAGATCCACTCTATATTAGGACTGTTTTTGCGAAGGTATCAGAGAAATATCTACCAAAAGGTATTCATCATACAGCAGCATGTATATTAGAGCCGAATACTTTAGCATCGGGAGATATTTATGAATTTTATGGCGTATCTGATTTAGAGCTAAATTATATTCCACTAGAGTTTTATACTTTAGAGCCTCATAGAGAATATGTTTTTTTTGAAGATAGAGATCAGCTAAAAGAGAAACTAGAAGACTCTAAAGTTTTATTTAAAGCTGTAGATACTGCGCCTAAACCAGAGAATAAATTAGCTTCGGTTTTTATTGTTAAAGGAACAGAAATTGATAAATTAAATAAAAATTCTTGGATAGTTAAAGATCCGAAAAAACATGAATTTCCAGGATTGGATGAGCCTATCAGACAAGCGCAGCTTGTCGAAAAATACATACAAGAGCAACCTTCATATCCTTTTTTAAAAGCTATTGAAGACAATTTAATAACATCTCAAGGAATTTTGCTCACTAGACATTTCCCCTCACCTTTATTAAAAAGGATGCTACTTTCAGATCCAATTTATAGAAATGTAAAAGGTATATATTTTAAATATCCATCAAGATCTAACGATGAATATTTCTCGCATGAAGATCGAGGGTTTTTACTCGATCTTGCAAAATTTGCAATTCCAACATATTGGATAGATCAATATAGCAAAAAAATATTGCAGTATGTTTTAAGAGTCCAAAAAGATGCTGGAATGTTTGTTCCACTAGATCTAATAAATGTTTTCAGAAAAGCTACCTTTTTCGGAGTATATGGATCTAATTTAATAGCGGGAAGATTTGATCAGGAATTAGAAAAACTTTTAACTGGCATTTTAAAACTTAGAGATAAAGTAGCTCATCCTCTTTTATGCTCAGATACACCTTTAGCTTTAGTTACAGGAGGCGGACCTGGAGCTATGGAAGTTGGTAATATGGTCGCTAAAAAATTAAAGATTTTATCATGCGCAAATGTTGTCGATTTTAGAACTAATGGTTCATCTGTTATTCATGAGCAACAAATAAACCCTCATATAGATGCTAAAATGACTTATAGATTAGATAGATTAGTTGAAAGACAAGCTGAGTTTTATTTAGATTTTCCTATGTTTTTAATGGGCGGTATTGGCGCTGATTTTGAACTGCTTTTAGAAGAGGTCAACAGAAAAATAGGCTCATCCCCTGCAAATCCTGTGCTGCTTTTTGGCAGCTCAGATTACTGGAGGGAAAAAATTAGTAGTAGATTTGAGATAAACTCAAAAACAGGCACTATAAAAGGCTCTGAGTGGGTTTCAAATTGTTTTTATGCTGTCCAAACAGCTGAGCAAGGCTTAAAAGTATATAAAGATTTTTTTAATAATAAACTCCCCATCGGTAAAAAAGGCCCTATCTATAAAGAAGGGGGGATGCGCCCTTGTAAAG
>JAAKFX010000152.1 GCA_011064865.1 Candidatus Anoxychlamydiales bacterium | reverse complement strand
GCTTTTACAATATCCCAGCCCAGATCCAAAGCTATGCCATTACTCCAAGAGCGAGAAACCCAAAAATCACCTTCTCGATGAAACTTTTCTGTATATTGTTTTTTAGTATAATATTCAAATACTTCGTTGAATCCAGGACGATAATAATATTGTTTACTAGTATCCCAAGTCCATCGAATAGCGGATTTTGTGATCGATTCCGGGTAAGTACAAGGGTGAGAAATTTGGTAATAAAAACTCTCTAAAGCACAGAAAAATCTCGTTAAAAAATTACTATTGGCTACTTGTTGGTCGCTGTCGCTATAAAGTTTGTTAATATTTGCAACGATCTGAATTCCCATATCGCGCTCTTCTTGAGTATATTCAAACTTTTTAGATCTAACTAGTTCCATAACTCTGCCTGCTAACGAGTCAATAGGAGCTCTATTGTCATATCCGACTGCTTTAATCCGACGTGTTCCCCAAAAAGAGAGCGTAGTAGTCGCAGTCGCAGATGAAATCTGGACTAAACTATTGAAATCCGCGCTTTTAACGCCTGTCTCTATTTTCATTTTACTACCTCTTATTGTTTTTTATTCATCAGTTGACGTGCTACAGTATATACTTCTAAAATTGTTGTTGGAACTGCCAAAAAGCTATTAAAGAAGTTGTTGGGGATATAACTAGCCCAAATGGTCCTGTTAAAACAAAGAGAAAAGCAGTTGCTCCTAACACATAATAGCCAGTAAGCCCGTTTTCGTGTGTCGTCCTTTATATCATAATAATCAAGATTAGCATAATTCATAATAAAATTATCGATTTTTTTTGCTTTATCTAGTATTCTTTGTTTAAAAGCTTTGCTTTTTATAATTTCCGTTGCATCTATTTCCTGAGTAATATCAAGTTTTTTTTAACTCAGAACCATTGATTTGTACTATAATTTATTTCGTTGGAAGTAGGTCAAGGATCATTAATGGTACTGCGAAAACTATGTTACCAACTGCTCTTATTATAGGTTCTATTATACGGTCAATATGCATAGGGGTATCATTTTTTTCTTCTTCTTCTCGTACCTTTCGTTTTATAAGTTTCGTTACATCTATTTCTAATACTTTTTCGTCATCAACTATAAGTTTAATTATTAAAGTGTCAGACTTTCTATTGAACCTTTCGTCATTCTGATCAACTATACAATCAGCTCTTAAATTCATAATTTCGCCGTTATCATTTAAGGCTAACTTCCATGGACGATGTTCAACAAATGCATCAATTTCCTGAGTAATATCAATTTTTTTTAAGTTAGAACCATTGATTTTGATTTGTACTATAATTCTTTCTTTTGAAGATAATGAAGTAGGAGAAATAACTGATTTAGGTATAATAGCAATTGGTGTACCCATGGTTGACTCTTGCCATAAATGTATGTTTGCTATTTTTAATGTTTCTCTTGCCCAAGTGAAACAGTTATGAGCTATCTCTCCAACCAAAAAAGCATTTTGTCCTCTTAAGGCCAGTTTTACAGGAGGACCGCCATTATCTTGAGCTAATTTTTGCTGCTCAATATCGCAGATCATTTGTTGAATAAGAGTCTTTGACCTTACCCAAGTTACAGATTGGGATTTAATTTGTTTAGAATTAAATTCTTTTAATATACCTATACCAACGGCACCGAAATACCCTTTTTTACCACAGCCTCCACTAACTAAATCTGCAATTTTCATGACATACACATCATTTTCTACCATCTCAATCAAAAGAACGGCATGACCTCCCCATGTTTTGGGATTTATTTTGCATTTTCCAGCAACAGCCAAAGTAACAGCCCAATGATCATTATTTATAATTGAATGATTGTCTAATTGGCTTATACTTATTTTTTTTACAAAACTAACAATATCATGATCATTGACAGAAACATCTAAAGTCATTAAATGTGCAATAGCTTGTTCAATAGATTTGCCCTGAGGAATATTAATTACACATCTTTTAGTTATTCCATGGTGATAAGTTAGTTTATATTCCAATCTATCACCCGAACGGATAAGATGAACATCC
>JAAKFX010000151.1 GCA_011064865.1 Candidatus Anoxychlamydiales bacterium | reverse complement strand
TATTGGTAAATCATATTTTAGAATAAATAAAAATAATTAATTTCTGTCCTTTAATAAAGTGTTTTAATTAATATTCCTGTCTTTTATTATGTGAATATGTTATAATTTTAGTAAATTAATTTGGTTTTAATTATGTATGGCTTATCAGGTAAAATAAAATCTTTTTTTAATAAGAAAAATATTAAAAAAAATAGTTTACTTTTTTGTACAACCTTTTTCTTATGTAGCAATTTTTTCGTTTTAAATAGCTCTAAAGAAGCTGATTTTATAAATAACTCCAAATCAAAGATTGAAAAAGCCAAAGAACAATCTCAAATTGACCAATCTCAGATCGACCAATCTCAGATTCAAGAATCCACGATTCAAGAATCTAAGATTCTAGAATCTAAAGAAAAGAATTTATAATTCTATTTTCTTATCTATTCAAAAAACTCTTTAATTAATAAATATTATTATAATTAATTATCATTAATTAATTTAATTATTTTGAATTATGCTTAATAATCGATAAACATGATAAAATATAAGCGAATGAAAAATTTATATATTGAAATAGATAGTAATTAATTTAAGTAATCTAAAGGAAATAAAATGCAAAAAGCATTTGGAAAATTTAGATCTTTTTTCTGGCCAATTCATAGATTTGAGCTGAAAAAAGTACTTCCAATGTTTTTTCTGTTTTTTTGTTTTTATTTCAATTACATGATCTTAAAAGATATAGAAGAGCCGCTGGTTGTTACAGCGCCTGGCTCTGGCGCAGAAACCGTCGCATTTATAAAGCTGTGGGTGATTCTGCCTTTAGCTATACTTTTTATGTTTATCTACTCAAAACTCTTAAATAAATTTTCGAAAAAAAGAGTTTTTTATACGGTTATTACCTTTTTTATCTCTTTTTATTTTATCTTCGCTTTTGTCTTGTATCCTTTAAAAGATGTTTTGCACCCCCATGCATTTGCAGATAAATTAACAAATATTTTACCTGTTGGTTTTGCAGGTTTTATTTCAATTATCAGAAACTGGAGCTTTGCTCTTTTTTATGCGTTTGGAGAGCTTTGGGGTAGCGTTGGTATATCGCTTCTTTTTTGGGGATTTTCAAATGATATTACAAAAGTTCAAGATTCAAAAAGATTTTATGCTCTATTCGGTATTGGATCTAGTTTAGCGATGATGGTAGCAGGTCCTACAATTATTCATTTTGCAAATATTAGAAATATATTGCCTTCCCATATAGATGCTTGGGGGATAACTTTAAAATGTTTAATGAGCATAGTAGCTCTCTCAGGTCTCATAATAATGGGGCTATATTATTGGATGAACAGATACGTTCTCTCAGATGAAAAATTTAAACCAAATGAAGTTAAAGATACTAAAAATAAGAAAATGTCACTTAGCTTAAAAGAGGCTTTTAAAATTGTTTTTAAATCTAGATATCTAATGTTTTTAGCAGCTTTAGTTATGGGATATTCAGTTTCAATGACTTTAGGAGATATCGTTTGGAAAAGCCAATTAAAATTAAGATTTTCTGATCCTAATGATTATACCGCTTTTAGAGGTTTTTTTACTTCTATGTCATCTGTTCTTTCTCTTATTACTCTTTTTATCGGAGGTAGTGTTATTCGTAAATGGGGTTGGAAAAAAGCCGCTATTACCACACCTATTGTTCTATTAATATCAGGTATAGGCGCTTTTGGTTTTATCGTATTTCAAGACTCATTAAAATCTACTATAAGCTTTCTCGGCACTACTCCTTTAGTATTAGCAATAGTTTTTGCATCTATTCAAAATGGCTTCGGTAAATGTTGTAAACTATCTTTTTATGAACCAACAAAAGAGATGGCTTATATCCCCCTAGATGATGTTTCAAAAACTAAAGGAAAAGCAGCTATTGATGTTTTAGTATGCAAATTTTCTAAAGCAGGGGGAGCCTTTTTACTTCAAGCTCTAATAATAATTTTTGGATCTATTGCAGCTAGTGTTCCATATATTGCTCTGATCTTGTTTGGTGTAATTGCTATTTGGATAATTAGCGCTAGCAAGCTCAATAAACTCATTTTAAATAAAACTACATCCCAAGAAAAAGTAACCTCTAAAAGCAAAGCTATATCTTTAAAAGCTGCATCTAAAAAAATCAAAATCAATACAAGATCTAGAAAAAGAAGAGCTAAAATATTATCTAAATAGATTTATAAAATTTTTGTTTTCTTTTGATTCCACTCATTTTTTG
>JAAKFX010000150.1 GCA_011064865.1 Candidatus Anoxychlamydiales bacterium | reverse complement strand
ATTAATAATTAATTGTAAAATACTTCCGAACAAAAGCTTAGCTGGCCTGAGATCTAAAATGAGATAGTATTATTGCACTTGCCATAGATACATTTAAAGACTGCAAGTCTCCACTCATCGGAATATGAATTTTATCATCTGCTTTTTTAAGAAGTATTTTTTGCACTCCTGTTCCTTCAGAGCCCATAATGAGTAGCGTTTTATCTAAAAACTTATAAGAATATAGATCTTTAGATGGCTTTTCTAAAGTTGTAGCAACTATAGAAAAACCATTATCAATAAAAGAGTCTAAACTAGTTGCAAGATTTGAAACTTTTATTAAATTTAACATCTCAGATGCACCAGAAGATGCTTTTGTAACAACAGCAGTTATATCTGAGCCTCTATTTTTTGAAAAAATAACTCCATTTACGGAAAAACACTCACATGCTCTTAAAATAGCTCCTAAATTTTGAGGATCGAAAATACTATCTAACATCACAACTAAAGATCTTTTATTACTCTCTACATTTTTTAAAAAGTCTTTTACATTCCAATAATTTCTATATTTAATTTTAGCTACTATATTTTGATGAGACTCTGATTTCACCATTTGATTGAGAGTTTTTTTAGATACAAATTTTATTGGCAGCTGTTTTTTTTGCATATCTAAGATAATTGGATCTTTACTATCTTTAGCTGTAAAAATTTGTATAATCATTTTAGGTCTATGTTTTAAAACCTCTATTACAGTATTTTTACCCATTATTAAATCGCTCATTTATCCGCCATTGGTTTTTCTCTTTTTTTCCAGTAAAAGGGCCCATAATTATATGTAAGCTCTTCATCTTTTTTGATAACTTTATTTGTTCTAAAAATTAAGTGAATCGTTCCATCTAAATATACAGATAGTGGAGTAACATTCGGTGTCAAGCTATGATTTACAAATCTTATTAAGCTCCCCTTTTCTCTAGCATCTATTGTATATGATGTTTTTTTATACCCTATCGAATACTCAAAAAGATACGAGTTTTTATCATCCATGATTTTTCTATATTTTCGAACTACTCCGGTATATTCCCCTAAAAAAGCTCTATTAGAAAAATCTTTATTTGCAAAAAGTCCATGCTCTTTTACAGAATCTATCCATTTTATATATACATCCGGAATAAAATGAGATTTGATCTCTTTTTCATAATATGTGCCAAACCAAATATTTTCCTTAGTTAAAAGACCGTCTTTTCCAGCTTTAATGCATATTTTATTAATTTTTTTTAATATTACATCTTTTTCAAATTTCAAAGTTGGTAAATACTCAATCTCTAAAAGATTTTCAAATTCTTTTTTTGTGTATAAAAAAATCTTATTATCTCGTTTGATTTTGAATGGATATTTGTTTTTCATATATTTACTTTTTTAAAAAATATTATAACTCATTTTGCAAAAAAATTAAATTTTTTGCACAATGAAAATAAAAGGCAGGTAAATTATGAGTAAATTTCCACTAACATTTGAAGTTATCGCAGATGCAACAGATGGGGCATCAAATCCCTGGAAATGTTCAGCTGATGCACTAGAGCCGATCAATATGGCTATTCCAGTTGAATTCAACGGTCCTGGCAAAGCATATTCGCCTGAAGATCTATTTGGTTTAGCTGTTTTAAATTGTATAATTGCTGTTTATAAAGATGTTTGTGAAAAAAACAGTCTAAATTTTAAAAAAATTGAAGGTAAATTAATTGTAAAAATGGATAAAGTTGAAGGGAATTCTCAAGTGCTTCTAACTCATTTAGAAATAACTTTTCACATCACAGGTGCATCAGACAAAGAAAAAGCAAGAGAACTTTTAGAAAGAGCTATTAAAATGTGTCCAGTATCGAACTCTATTAAATCTGGCAAAACTTGCCATATAACTGTAGAGTAAGTTTTTTACATATTTAAATCTTTCATATATTGAAAATTTAAATATGTAAGCTTTTTATTGATTTGAATCCCTTTAGCTTTTTTGCTAAAATACTCCCTATAAATTATCTATTATAATGAGGGATAAAATGAAAAATATTTTATTATTTATACTTTTAGCAGCTTTTCTAATTGTAGGGATTACAACTTATAGAAATTTTAAAAAAGAAAAACCTTTAGTTGTGATCATGATGGGAGCTCCAGGCTCTGGCAAAGGCACTCAGGCAACTAAGCTTAGTAAAACCTTAAATATTGCTCATATCTCAACAGGCGATCTTTTCAGAGAAAACATGAAAAATCAAACAGAGCTTGGCATTAAAGTAAAAGAGCTGATATTTGATATTTGTGGTGGCATGCAGGAAGGGTCTAAGTTCAAGGCTGTCCAGCTTGGAGGTCCGACCGGGGGATGTCTTCCTTATGATTTACTAGATACCAATGTCGATTATGAATCACTTATGAAGACCGGGGCTGTTGTCGGTTCCGGCGGCTTAGTAGTTGTCGATCAATCGACTTGTATGGTTGATATGGCTCGCTTTTTCTTAAGTTTTGCCCAAAATGAATCTTGCGGAAAATGTACA
>JAAKFX010000015.1 GCA_011064865.1 Candidatus Anoxychlamydiales bacterium | reverse complement strand
TCAAGATCAAAGAGATTACATACCTTGGTATACTGGACCTCTGATTGCAGATAATGCTAATAATATAGGAAAAGGGCTTGTAAATATTCAACCATATCTATTTTTCAGAGATACTCCTGGAGCTTTTAATAAGGCTTGGGGACAACAATCTATAGGAGATACATTTACATTTCAACCATATGTAGAATTACAAGGAGGAATTACTACCTGGTTTGATATTACAGCTGAGGCTCAAGCATTTTATAAAGATAAATCGGGGACAAAATCTTTTGAAGTTGGAGATACTAGTGTAAAACTAGGATTTCAGCTATTAAAAGAAAAAGATTTTACAGCTATACCATCTATAAGGGTAACTGTAATTGAGAGTTTTCCAACAGGTAAATATAAAAATCTAAACCCTAATAAGTTAGGGATTGATGCGAGTGGGTCGGGCTCTTATGAGACGATAGCGAATTTGCTAATAGGCAAAGTTGTCTATTGGTTCAAAGCACATCCAATTAGATGGAGAATAAATGCGGGATATACCCATTCAGTTAAAACAAGAATAAAAAACTTAAATGCATATGGAGGAGGAACAAACACTAATGGCAAAGTATCACCAGGTGGCACTTTTAATGGAATTCTAGCTTTTGAATTTAGTTTTACACAAAGATGGGTATTAGCATCTGATTTTGTACATGTTCGAAGTGCTAAAACAACATTTAAAGGAACAGCTGGTACAAATCCAGATGGCACAGCTGCTAGCAGCACAAATCCATCTAGCCATCAAACATCTATAGCACCAGCACTTGAGTATAATTTTTCAGCAAACCTTGGAGTTTTAGCAGGGGCTCATTTTTCAATACATGGTAATGCAACAAGCTTCAAAGCTGGAATAATATCTGCTGAATATACATTTTAAAAAGGGATAGCTATAAAAGCTATAATAGTTTCCAAACCTGGATTTTTTCTACCTATTGATGCATTAGATGTATGAGAGATATGTACACCAAATCTAAATTGATTTGAAAATTCAATAGCGGCTTCAATGCCTGATCTAAACTCTAAAGGAAAGCCTAAATCCTTACCATCACCTTTATTATAGTAGCCAGCGGCAAAATTAGGAGCTATTACAAAGTGAGGATTGGGATGCAGATCTAAAGAGACACCACCGTAGGCATAAACTTGTTTTTTTGTAGTTACAGATGCTCCTAAGATAGGGTGGAACATCCATTTGCTATATTTAGATTTAAACTCTGCTCTAAAGGATGTAGATCTAGAATTAGGTCTTCTAAAATTATTTATCCCCGCGCCTAAATAGAGCAAGTTTTTCTCTTCTGCATAGCAGTAAGACGAAAAAAAAAATAAAATCAACAAAATAAATTTCTTATATATCATGTCAATATTTTATAGAATCATGATTTTTATTGAAATTTTAATTTCAATTGAAAAAAAAATCTAAACTCATCATTATCTGAGCCATTTTTAAAAAAGGAGTATTTTTATGAAAGCTATAACAAAATATCTTATGATCATTTTATTATTTGCACTTTCAACTACTTTTGCAAATGAAACTAGAGCTGAAGTAGGCTCTTATAAACTCTCTAAAGAAGAGATAAAAGAGATGTTAAAACAAGAAGAAAAAGAAATATCTATATCTCAAAACAATAAAAATCCATTTAGGCTTGAAAATTCATATCCACCTTTAATCTTGAATCATTTTACTCACAATATTATTGGAGTCTCTGTTTTAGGTGATTATTTAGTAATTGAAGATGGATCTCAATGGAAAATAAGAACTGGTTATGCAAAAGAAGCATTTTTATGGAAAGAAGATCAACCTATTTTAGTAGTAAAAAATGATTCATATTTATCATATTTTCATGGATATAGATATAAAATGATTAATATCAAAAGGAATACTTCGATTGAAGTTGCTCTAAATCTAGGTCCTATTCTAGAGAATCAAAAGACACTTCTCATAGCTGCAATAAATCCGACAACATGTGAAATCATTTTAACAGATAACTCACTGTGGAAATGTGATCCATCTCAAAAATCTTTATTAGCTAAATGGGAATCAATACAGGCAATTGTTATTGGAACCAACAAAAAAGGATGGATCAAATCCCCATATGATAACATCTTAATAAATACACCTCGATTAGAAGAAATTAGAGCGACAAGAATTGAATAAAATTAAGGAGTAAAAAATGGCAAGTAAAGTAAGAGGATTTTTTGCAGATCCAGTAACATTTAAAGCGCGACCAGAAACATCAAATTCTTCTGCAAAAATTATAAAAGTTGCACTTGGAGCTATTGCAATTATTGCATCATATATTTTCTTTGTACCAGAAGTTGCAACTGGTATTGCAGCTACGATAGTGATTTTGCTTAGTTTATTCAATCTCAAAAGGCCTTCTTCAGATGGTTCTAGCCGAGATTCAGAACTTTCACATGGTAGAACAAGATACGTTTCAACATTTTTTGATATATTTAGAAAAGGTCGAGTTAGAACATCTGACGATCTTCCTTCCAGAAGAGAAAATAGAAGAGACTATCCTCATAGAGATGGATCTCATGTAGAACATCGCCGAGTTAGACAAACCGAAAGCGGTCCAAGAGCACCTGTAGGTGTAAACGGATCGGCATCTTCAAGAGAATCTGCTGATTGGAGAGGATCTTCTGTATCTTCCTCAGGTAGTCCAGCTAGTCCACTACCCCGCACATCCACTGATACAAGATCTTCAGCAGCTGCAAGCGAAGCTAGAAGAGGAGATTTTGTAACAGATACATTAGGAGGAAGAGCTCCAAACCGTGAAGTTATTAGAGAAGATAGATCAGGTGCAGTTCATAGAGCTCGAGCAGGCGGAAAAAAATAAATGAAATTTTTTGATTGGGATTGAATTTTTATATGTATTGTTTCAAATGCAAAAAAAAATTAGATCTGCCGAGTAAAAAAATAGGTTTTAAACAGACTTGTTTTTTTTGTGAAGTAGATCTTCATGTTTGCAAAAACTGCAAATATTATAGCATTGGAAAACCAAATGATTGTGTAGTTCCTAATACAGAATATGTAAGAGATAGAGAAAAGTATAATTTTTGTGAAGATTTCAAATTTAAAGAGTCATTAGATGACGCTAAAACAAAAGATAAAAAAGATATATCTAAAAAGTTATTTGAAGATGAGGATGATTCATATGATGATACATCATTTGATTCTCTATTTAAGAGCTAGGCTTTTTAAGACTTGGTCTTTTAAGGCTTGGTCTTTTAAGGCTTAGGTTTTAAAATTTTGAAAAGCGTTACAACAAGGAAAAACAAAGCAATTGGAATATACATTAGAGCTGGATAGGGAAAAGAAATTACATAAGGAGATATAAAAAAACCTATAAAGCCAATAATTATAAATGTAACAACACTTGCCATTACAGGATTTATTCTTTTTATAAAAAGATTATTCAGACCTGAATTAAGTCCCCAAATTATAAAAAAAGCTACAAGCCATTCAATAACAAATATTAGTATTGTCATTTTTTTATGTTTTTTGAGTTAATTTTTACTCTCATAATATCAAAAAGTAGCCAGACGATTAAAGCTACAACATATTCTGAGATGGCAATATCAAAACCAAGTATTATTGTAACGATAGGCAGAATTATTATACCGACGGTAAAAAAGGCTAAGAAAACCGAGGTATCTTTTTTTACTTTTCTAGCATAGAGATAATAAGCAATTCTGGTTAAAATCCCGACTAAGATAACAACAACTATAAAGTTTTTAAAAAATGCCATTTTTCATCTTTTAGTATTTAAATTTGATATATATCAAAAAATGCCTAAAAGATTAAGTAGAATTAAAATAATTAAAATAGGAGATATGTATTTCAGACAAATTTTAAAATAAAAAGCAACCCATGGCCTATGATGAAAAAAGGCTTTTTTAGATACTTTTAAATGCTCAAATGCTTTTTTTATACCCCATATATATGAAACTAAAACAACAGCTAAAAGCCCACCTAATGGCACCAAAATATTTATAGATAAAAATGAAATAGCATCAAAAAAATTAGCTCCAAAAATGGTAAATCTTTTTAAAAGATTAAAAGATAGAGCTGATGGTATACCGATTAAAAAGGCTATAATACCTGTAAAAATGGATGCTTTTTTTCGTCTCCAGCCTTTCTCATCTATTAAATATGAGATAAAAGGCTCTAAAGCTGAGATCTCAGATGTTAAAGCAGCGAGAGTTACTAATAGAAAAAATAAAATAGCTAAAATATAGCCCCATTTCATTTTAGTAAAAACAAATGGCAGAGTTTCAAAAATTAATGATGATCCTGCAGTTGGCGCTAAATCTTGAGAAAACACTATGGTAAAAACAGCAATACCGATTAAAAGAGCAATAATAGTATTTAATAAAACGACAGGAAAACAGCTATTTGGAATGTCTTCTTTTTTTGATAAGTAACTACCATACGTAACCATAGTACCTTGTCCCAAACTCAGAGAAAAAAAAGCTTGACCAAGAGCCATCAATATTCCAGCCGGAGTAATTGATTTGAAATCTGGGGAGAGCAGGAATTTAACACCTTTAGAGGCAGATGGGAGAGTTAGTCCTTTAATAACCAATATAATTACGACTACAATCAAAAGAGGCATCATTATTTTACTTTTTTGCTCAATCCCCTTTCTAACTCCCAAAAATAAAATTAAAATGGAGAGAGCCATAAACAGAAAGTGATAACCAACAGACCATATATAAGAAGAGCTGAGTTTATCAAAATGAGAAAAAGCCTCGGCTCCTGTAGAAAAATTTAGATTTCCGAAAATAGCTTCTATCAAATAACCAAGCATATAGCCTGCGATAACGCTATAAAAAGAGCTAATAATAAGCCCTGTAAAAATCACCCCTTTGCCAGAGTAGCCCCAAAACTTATTTTTACCGAGCAGCTTAAAAGCTCCATAAGGGCTAGATTGAGAAGTTCTACCAATGACTATTTCGGCAATTAATATAGGAAAGCCTATTATTGCTAAAAAAATAAGATATAGAAGGATAAATGCGCCGCCACCGTTTTGTCCAACAACATAAGGAAACCTCCAAATACTCCCAAGGCCAACTGCAGAGCCTAAAGCTGCAAAAATAAATCCTGTTCTAGATTTCCATCCTTCTCGTTTATTGAGTATTTTCATAGGAATGTTCAAATAATTTTTTAAAAATATTATACACTAAAAAGGCTAAAGACAAAACGAAAATAAATTTTCGATAATTTTTTTTTAAATTATTTTTTTTTAATTAAAAAATCTTTCCCCTATACTGAAGCTTTCATAAAAAAAGTGGACTCATATGTTTCAGAAGAAAAGAACAATAAATGTTTTTATGCTAGCGATGATAAATGTCGCAGCTTTAGTAAATATCGCAAATATATCGGTGTCAGCAAAATATGGATTTACATCACTATTTTTTATAATAGTGGCATCTTTAGTCTTTTTTATACCAATAGCATTGATATCTGCTGAGCTTGCAACAGGTTGGCCTCAAAGAGGAGGAGTGTATATTTGGGTAAAAGAGGCTTTGGGAGATAATTTTGGATTTTTAGCAATTTGGCTTCAATGGATTGAAAATGTGATTTGGTATCCGACGGCGCTTTCTTTTGCAGCTGTTAGTTTTGCATATATATTTAATCCAAGTCTTGCTCAAAATCGGACTTATGTAATGAGTGTTATCATCCTAGTTTTTTGGCTCTCTACTTTTGCCAATTTTTTTGGAATGACGATTTCTGGTTGGATTAGCTCAGTTTGCGCAGTTTTTGGAACAATTCTACCTGGAGCTGTTATAATAATACTCGGAGCTGTTTGGTTGATTTTAGGCAACCCCTCTCAAATAACATTTAGTGTAAAATCCTTTTTTCCAGATTTTACATCCCTCTCTCAATTTGCGCTTTTATCAGGAGTTTTGATGTCACTCAGTGGTTTAGAGATGTCTGCAGTGCACGCAAAAGAGGTAAAAAATCCTTCAAAAAACTATCCTCTTTCCATATTTTTATCAGCAATTATTATAATATCGATTGTATCTTTCGGAGCTTTGGCAATAGCTATTGTTATTCCATCTAAAAGTATTGAACTTCCAGCTGGAGCAATTGAGGCAATGGCTACTTTTTTTAGATTTTATAACTTTCCAAAACTCACCTCTGTTATTGCTTTTCTTATAACAATTGGTGCATTGGGAATGATTTCGACTTGGACAATCGGTCCTATAAAAGGGATGTATGCAACAGCAGAACATGGAGATTTGCCTATATTTTTACAAAAATTAAACAAATATCAAGCACCAATCAATCTATTAATCGTGCAAGCAATTATTGTAACAATTTTGACTTTTGTATTTTTATTTACACCTACTGTTAGCTCATCTTATTGGATTTTATTAAATTTAACAGCGCATCTCTATCAGATAATGTATATATTGATGTTTATCTCTGCAATAGTACTTCGCTATAAAAAACCAAAAGTTGAAAGAGCTTATAAAATTCCGTTTAAAAATATTGGAATGTGGATAGTTGCATCAGCTGGTATAATAGGAACTAGTTTAGCAATAATAATTGGTTATCTGCCTCCACCTCAAATAGCTGGATTTAATACACTATCTTATGAGATTTTTTTAATTGGAGGAACTATTGTTGTATGCATAATTCCGTTTATCATAAGACGTTTCAGAAAACCCTCTTGGCATTTAGAGCATAAAAAAATTAAAAGAGAGTCAACAAAATCTAAACTGTGATATATTGATAAAAACTCGAAGGATGATTTATGTGCGGAATCTTTGGTTATCTCGGAAGTAAAAATTCAATAAAAGCTTGTCTCACAGGTTTAAAACTCTTAGAGTATAGAGGCTATGACTCTGCAGGTATTGCTGCTATTAAAAAAGGCAGACTTATCCAGTTTAAAGCTAGTGGCAAAATCAAAGCATTAGAAAAAAAGATAAACATGAAAGATTTAAAATTAAATCTAGCAATTGGTCATACTAGGTGGGCAACACATGGTCCTGCTATTGAAAAAAATGCACATCCACATTTAGATGAGAAAAATTCTGTTGCTATTGTTCACAATGGTATTATAGAAAACTATAATATCTTGAAAAAATCTTTTAAGTTAAAACAGACAAAATTTAGATCTGAGACAGATTCTGAAGTTATAGCGCAGCTATTTTCTATAAATTATAAAAATGATTTAGTTTTAGCTACAATTGAAACATTAAAACAGCTAAAAGGCTCTTTAGCGATTGTTGCTATACACAAAGATCATCCAAATGAGATAATAGCAGCTAAAAGAGAGAGTCCTCTTGCTATTGGATATGATGACAAAAAAACTGAATTTATAATTTCTTCTGATCCAAATGCTTTTTCTGGAAGAAATTTAAATGTGATATTTTTAAAAAATGATGAGATAGCGCACATAAAAAATGGAGATATCACAGTAATAGATTTAAAAAACAATAAAATTTTAAAAACGCCTCAAAAGTTAAATTCTAAAAATTTAACATTTTCAAAAAAAGGATTTGATCACTATTTACTTAAAGAAATTTTTGACCAACCGATAACCGTACAAAAAGCTTTTATAGATAGATTGACAGAAAATGATGAGATTGAATTCGAAAATTTTAATTTAGATAAAAAGTTTTTAAAAAGCATTGATAACATCATAATTACAGCTTGCGGCACATCGTATCATGCCTCTTTAATTGCAAAAACTTTTTTGCAAGAGAAAGCAAAAATATTTATATCCTCTGAAATAGCATCTGAGATGAGATTTAAAAATCTGATATTTACTAAAAATACTTTAGTAATTGCAATTTCTCAATCAGGAGAGACAGCAGATACAGTTGCGGCATTGAAAACTGCGAAAGAAAACAATGCAAAAACTTTAGCTATTGTAAATGTTCAAAACTCGACAATTTCCAGAATGTGTGATAGTTCAATATTTTTAAAAGCAGGGCTAGAAGTAAGTGTTTGTTCGACAAAAGCTTTTAGTTCACAAATTACAGTTTTATATCTTTTTGCAATATATTTAGCTCGTTTAAAAAACATGAAAAAAAAAGAATCTACTTCATTTTTAAATGAACTAAAAACGATTCCTCGAAAAATAAAAAAGACACTTAAAGATTTTGATTTGATTCATGAAAAAGCAAAAAAATATTCTCAATATGAGAATTTCTTCTTTTTGGGCAGAAATTTAATGTATCCAACAGCAATGGAAGCTGCTTTAAAATTAAAAGAGATCTCTTATTTAAATGCCAATGCTTATCCAGCAGGTGAGATGAAGCATGGCCCACTCGCTTTAATAGATTCAAAACTCATTGTCATTGCTTTTTGCGCAAATAAAAAAACATATGACAAAATGCTATCTAACTTAATGGAAGCTAAAGCTAGAAACGCTCAAATCCTAGCTTTTGCAACTAAAAAATCGTATGGCATTGAAGATATAGCAGACGATGTTATTTGGTTAGAAGAAACATCAGATGAACTAGCTATTTTCCCATCAACAGTTGCCTCTCAGCTGTTTGCTTACTTTATTGCAAAAATCAGAAAAACTGATATCGATCATCCAAGAAATTTAGCAAAAACTGTTACTGTTGAATAAGGAAAACACATGAAAACTAAAAAAGAAAAAAATATTAAAAAACCTATTTTCATAGTATTAATTTCTATAGTTGTTTTTATTTTGATAATTTTCATGTTATTGCCTACATTTTTTTCATCTAAAAGCGGCACAAAATTTTTAATTGATAAAATCGAAAAAAAGAAAAATGCGAAGATTGAAATTGATTCCTTTCATTTAACTTGGTTTGGACCTCAAAAAATTAAAAACTTAAGTTACAAAGACCCGACACTTGATATGAGAGTAGATTCCATTATATCAAATATGAGTCTACTATCATTTTATAAATCTATAAAGTCATCTCAAAAGTTAAATCTTTTTGCTAATACTGAAGTTGATAATTTAAATGTCGATATTCATTTGCCTTCTCAACCTATTTCTAGTTTTCAAAATGTTTCGGCTTTAATAAAAGCTGATGTAAAAGGAATAAATTCTATTCAGATTGAAGGAAAAACTAAAGTAGCTCAAAACGTTGGAGCATTTAAAGCTTTAGTTGATATTGATGGCAAAAAAATTAACTCGACTATAAACGCTACAAATATACCAACAATTGGAATTGATCAATTACTTTTTTATCAAAATCCAAAACACAAAAATATTTTATCTCAACTTTTAGGACCTAGTTTAAATCTTCAAATTGATAGCACCTTAGATAATTTAAAAGGACCTATTGATATAGATATAAAATCTAAAACCTCAAATGCAAATTTAAATCTTTTCTATGAAAAAGGGACTATCACGCTAACAAAAAGCGCTACTATTGTTTTAGCGCTGGCTCCTATAAATCCCAACTTTTCTAAAAACATTACCTATTTAGCATCAGAGCCAAACTATCCTATAATTATTAGAATTTCAAAAGATGGATTTTCTTATCCCGTCTCCCCTTTTAAAATCCAGAATTTAAAAATTGGGCATATGTCTTTAGATTTAAATAAAATGTTAGTTTCCAATACAGGAGTTATTAGAACTATTACATCTTTTGCAAAAGCGAGCTCATCAAACGTTGTATCTATGTGGTTTACAAATGTAAATATTCAAATAGAAAATGGCATACTCTATTCTGATAGAATGGATTTTTTAATAGATGATTATGTCCATCTTTGCTCTTGGGGGAAGTTAGATTTGCTCAAGCAACAATACAAAATGAATTTCGGCCTTACAGCTGATACTTTAGCAAATGTTTTTGGAATAGCAAATCTTCCAGATAATTATGTTATTAAAATTCCAATAAAAGGCACTTTTGAAAATCCCAAAATAGATGCTTCAAAAGCTACTGCTAAAATAGTAGCTCTCTCTACCCTTCAAAAATCTAGCGGTATTGGCTCTATTATTGGAAGTGTTATTACAAAATTTCAAAAAGATGATGATATTCCTCCTGCTAAAAAACCATTTCCTTGGGAGGGAAAAGTAAGGTTGCAACAATCTCCTCGTCAAATAGATGTAGATAACATACTCGATTTTTTTAAATAAAAAAAAATCTCATAAAATAAAATCGAGATAATTTTGAGAATTAATAATTTTATAACTACTTTTTGGATAACTACTATTCCAGCTTTTAGGAATCTTTTTCTTTTTTTTATCAGAATATTTAATCTCAAATGCAGACAAAGTATTATCAATGCTTTCTATTAAATCGATCTCTTCTCCTGTATATGTTCTCCAAAAATAGCTTTGACCATAAAAATCATTAAAATTTTGTCTTTTTAATCTTTCAATAAAAATAAAATTTTCAAATAAAGCTCCGACATCATCACGTGAGTTCAAATCATTATATTGGGAGATTATCCCATTTCTAATTCCATTATCATAAAAATAATATTTAGATTTATTTTTAATTTCATTTCTTAGGTTTTTTGAAAATCCTGTTAATTTATAAATAATAAATGATTTTTGTAATAAATCTAGATACCTTTCAATTGTAGTTATATGAACATGTAATTGGGTAGCGATTTCACTTAAAGATACTAACTGCCCCACTTGGAACGCTAATAATTTTAATAAATTTAATAAAAGATTTGGAGCCTTTAGCTTTTCATGCGCTAAAATGTCTTTTAATAAATAAGATTCTACTAATTCATTTAACAGTAGGATTTTTTCTTTTTTAGTTTTTGCTAAATAGATATCAGGATAAGATCCATATATCAAAAATTGGGAGAGTTTCTCTTTTAAATCAAATTTATTTAAATCATGATTTAATTCTTTTTGTGCAATAGGAAATAATTTTAAAACTCTTTTTCGTCCTGTTAAAGGCTCTCCTATATTTTGTGATAAATTAAAAGCAGAAGATCCTGTAACGATAACTTTTATGTTAGGAATTTGATCGACTATAATTTTTAAAGATCTTCCAATATTTGCAATTTCTTGAGCCTCATCAATAGCTATAATATCATACCCTTTTGCATAGTCTAAAATTGCATTAAAATTGTTTGAAGATAAAATCTCTTGAACAAAGACATTTTCACCAGTATCTAAACGATATTTTTCTTTGGTATTTTCTAAAAAGTTTCTCAATATTGTTGTTTTTCCAACTCTTCTCGCACCATAAATTATCAAAACTCTATTGGGTTTCAAATATTTACTTAGATTTTTATAGTATCTGTAAAGCATTTATATCCTAGCTTTTTTATTTTTATTATATCTCAAACTGAATAAAATTGTCAAAATTTATTCAGTTTAACCGTATAAATTTAAGTAAATTTACTCACTTCTGACGTATAAATTCAGCTAAAAATATTCACTTCAACCGTATAAATTTCATTGAATTTATTCACTTAAAACCATAAGTCATTGACAATCAATACATGAAAAAATTAAAAAATATTCAAAATTATTGCTTTAATAGCTTGATATAATTCTTATGCAATGGTTACTTCTTTACAAAGATACACATCTTGAACAGAATTTATAATCTCAATACCTTCTTTTACAGGTTTTTGAAAAGCTTTTCTTCCCAAAATAAGTCCCATACCGCCAGCTCTTTTATTGATAACAGCAGTTTCAGTTGCTTGAGCGAGATCATTTTCTCCAGATGCTCCACCTGAATTTATAAGACCTATTCTTCCCATGTAATTATTAATAACTTGGTACCTGCAAAGATCTATTGGATGATCGGAAGATAGCTCTGTATACATTTTCTCTGAAAACTTTCCAAATTTAACAGCTTTAAAACCTCCATTATTAACAGGAAGTTTTTGCTTTATTATATCAGCTTGAATAGTCACACCTAAATGATTGGCTTGACCTGTTAAATCTGCGGACGCGTGATAATCAGTGTCACCTACTTTAAAGGCTGAATTTCTTAAATAGCACCATAAAATAGTTGCCATACCAAGATCGTGGGCATGCTCAAAAGCTTTTGCAACCTCAACGATTTGACGATTACTCTCAGGAGAGCCAAAATATATTGTTGCACCAACAGCAACACAGCCCATATCGTAGGCTTGTTTTATTGATGCGAATTTTATCTGATCATAGGTATTTGGATATGATAAAAGTTCATTGTGATTAAATTTTAAAACAAATGGAATTTTGTGAGCATATTTTCTTGCAACTATTGCTAAAATACCTGAAGTAGAAGCAACAGCATTGCAGCCTGCTTCAATAGCAAGTTTAACAATATTTTCAGGATCGAAATAGATTGGATTTGGAGCAAAAGATGCTCCAGCTGAGTGTTCGATACCTTGATCTACAGGAAGGATTGATAGATAGCCTGTATCTTTCAATCTACCGTGAGAATATAGAGCTTGCAGAGATCTGAGTGTTCTAACATTTCTGTCTGATTCAGAAAAAATTCTATCTACCCAATCAGGTCCTGGAATATGAAGTTTATCGTTTGGCATAGTTTTAGATTTATGATCTAAGAGTTTTTTTGCATCTTTTCCAAGTAAGCTCTGAATCTTTGAATATGACATAAATAAATCTCCATTTGTTATTTTTTTATTATATTTAAATATTTATTTTTTGGCTGCTTTCTTTTTAAAGTAGTCTTGAATCTCTTTTAATTCTTTTCCTTTAGTCTCTGGTATTTTTTTAATAACAAACCAAAGCGCTAAAAGACCGATTGCAGCGTAGAGCCAAAAAGTTCCAGATTTACCTAAAAAGTCAACTAAAGTTAAAAATGTTAAAGATACAATATAGTTACATGTCCAGTTTGCAAAAATGGCTATTCCCATAGCTCTACCTCTAATACCCATAGGATAGATCTCGGAGATAATCAACCATGCGACAGGCCCTAAACTTATTGCAAAAAATGAAACGTAGGTCATTAAACTTACAATAGAGATAATTGAGGTTGCTTTTGTAGATTCTAAAAATCCTATTCCTAAAACACCTAAGCTTGCAACCATACCAAGTATACCTACTATTAATAGAGGTTTTCTACCGACCATATCGATAAGCCAAAGAGCTACAAAAGTCATGAATAAGTTTATTGTACCAACTCCCATAGTAGCTAAAATAGCAGAGGCGGCACTCTCGAGACCTGCTAGCTGAAAAATTCTCGGAGCATAATATATAACAATATTAATACCTGTTATTTGTTGAAAAACACTTATTCCTATCCCGGCAAAAAGAGCAGGGCGAACTGATTTTTCAAAAAGTTTTTTCCAAGAGGCCATTTTTTTAGTAGATATTTTTGTAGATAGAGCAACTTCAGATTTTGAAGTATCAATTTCGATCTTTTTTAAAATTTTTAAAGCTTTTTCTTTTTTACCTTGAGATGCTAAAAAAGATGGTGTCTCTGGAATAAAAAACAATCCGATAAAAAGTAAAATAGTTGGAATTAAAGCAATACCAAACATCGATCTCCAATCACCTGTTGGAGCATAAAAATAATCAACGACGTAAGCGAGCAGAATCCCAATTGTTATTGCTAATTGATTTAATGATACCAAAGCTCCTCTATGTCTTGGATCTGACATCTCAGCTATATATAGAGGAACTGATAAGGAAACAATTCCAATAGCAAGACCTAGTATAATTCTTCCAATAACAAGCATTGCTATATGATTGGCAGTCATTACTAAGAAAGTTCCGATTAAAAAAACAACAGTAGTTAAAATAAGAGTAGCTTTTCGACCAACTCTATCGGTTAAAATACCACCAAAACAAGCACCAATTAAAGCACCTATAAGAATGATACTAACAATCATTTCTTGAGCAATTGTAGATAGATTAAAATCTTTTGCTAAAAATAAAATAGCTCCAGATATTGATGAAGTATTATATCCGAACAGAAGCCCACCGATTGCAACAATTAAAGATGCAACAAGCGTAAAGGCAGTAAATTTTTGTGTTTTTGCCATAATTAGACCTTATATATATTTATTCTCTTCTATGCTCAGTGAACATAAACAAAGATTTGTTTTCAATAATTTTTTGAATTTATTTAGATATTAAAACAAAAAAAACACAATAGTTTTATAAAAGCTGACCGATTAAATCATAACCAGATAAATCTGTAATTTTAATCTTTTGAATTTTTCCAAAAGATTTAATTTTTTGAATATCATTAATAATAATATTTGAATCTACACTGTAGGCTTGGCCTTGGAATCTCGCTTTTGCTAAAAGATTAGATTCACTGTGATAATCATCAATTAAAGCATCAAAAGTTTTGCCGATATATTTTTTATTTCTTTTTTGCAAAAGCTCAAATTGCTTGTTAGTTAAAATGTTAAATCTTTCATCTTTAATTTTTTCATCTACTTGATCTTGCATGCTAAAAGAGAGAGCATTTTTTTCATTTGAGTATTTAAAAACAGCTAGATGATCAATTTCAAAATTTTCAACAAAATCTAAAAGTTCATTAAAATCCTTATCTGTCTCTGAGGGATAGCCTACCATTAAAGATGTTCTTATAGAAATAGCAGGGATTTTTTTCTTTAATTTTTCAAAAAGTTTAATAATTTTATCTTTTGAGGTTTTTCTTCTCATACTTTTTAAAATCTTATCACTAATGTGCTGAAGTGGGATATCTAAGTATTTACAAATTCTTTCATCTGAAGCTATAAGGTCTATGAATTCATCAGTGATTTCATCTGGATAGACATATAAAAGACGAAGCCAAAATTTTTCCTTTATTTGTAGAATCTTTTTTAAAAGCTTTAAAAACCCTAAATTTTCATTTCTATCTTTTGCATAATCTAAAAGGTCTTGAGCGATTAAATTAATTTCAAAAACATTATTATTTAAAAGAGTTTTGAACTCTTGAATAATGGAGTCATCAGATCTACTAATTAATTTTCCTTTTATTTTTGGGATAATACAAAAGGAGCATTTTTTTGAGCAGCCTTCGGATATTTTTAAATAGGCTAAGTGATCTAAATTTATTAAAACTCTTTCAAAACTAGTCTCAGAAATATAGCTCAAATTATCTGTTGCAATAATGGATCTATTTGCAGCTTCAATAATTTTATCGATATTGCCAGAAGATATTATTGAAAAAATATTATATTTATCTCTTATCTCATTAGAAAAAAGATTTGCCATACATCCGGCTACAATTACTTTAGATTTTTTTGTTTTATTTGCAAAAATCTCATCTAAATGAGAAAAAGCCTCGTCTCTAGCTTCTTTTAAAAAACCACAAGTATTTATTACAAATATATCGGCTTTAGCGATCTCATTTGTAAGGGAGTATCCTCTCTCAAAAAGTTTTGCTATCATCGTTTCTGAATCTACTTGGTTTCTAGTGCATCCAAGCGATGTAAAATGTAAATTTTTTTGCATAAAAATTAAAAAAAATCTGAATATCTGTTATAAATATTTATTAAAATCTAATGTTTTTTAGATCAATGCTAAAATATTTTTTAAAAAAGTTAATAATCTCACTATTATCGCTGTTTGTAGTTATGTCAGCAACATTTTTTTTAATGAAAGCTATCCCTGGCGATCCTTTTTTATCTGATCAAAATATGCCAAAAGAGGTTTTAAAATCTTTACATTCACACTATGGATTAGACAGGCCTATATTTTATCAATATCTTAAATATATAAAAGGATTTTTAACATTTGATTTAGGCCCTTCTTTTGTATATGAGGGAAGATCTGTCAATCAAATTATCAAAGATGGTCTTCCAACGACTATGCTGCTTGGGTTTGAAGCTCTATTTATATCTATATTTTTTGGCATTTTGTTTGGAACAATTGGAGCTATAAAAAAAGATAAATGGCAAAGCTCTTTTATAACAGTTTTAGCAATACTTGGAATATCGCTTCCAAATTTTTTAATAGCATCACTTCTGCAATATTTATTAGCTATGAAACTCAAAATTTTTCCAATAGCTAGATTTGATAGTTTTATGCATAGCGTTCTACCGGCTATAGCTTTAGCAGCTCTACCTACTGCATATATAGCGAGGCTCATGAAATCATCTATGATTGAAATTTTATCTAAAGATTATATAAAAACAGCAAAAGCAAAAGGATTGAGTAGTTTTAAAGTTATATCTAAACATGCTTTTAGAAATGCTATTCTGCCTGTTGTTTCATATTTAGGACCACTCAGCGCTCATGTTTTAACAGGAAGCTTTGTTATTGAAAAAATATTTTCTATACCAGGGATTGGAATGTGGCTTGTTAGCTCGATTAGTGCTAGAGACTATCCAGTAATTATTGGACTTGGAGTTTTTTATAGTTTCATACTTATTTTTATTATGTTTTTCATAGATATTATTTATAAATTAATAGATCCGAGGATAGAGTTAGATAGTGCAATCACAAAAGCTTGAAACAATAAATGTGTATAAAACATCTTTAATAAAAGATGTAAGAGATAGATTTTTCAAAAACAGGGCTGCAACATTTGGTTTGATAATTTTATTTTTTCTATTTGTAATGGCAATTATTGGACCTTACTTAAATGAATTTACCTATTATGACACACATCTAGAGCTAAAAAATTTAGCGCCCTCAACAAAATTTTGGTTTGGAACAGATGAGCTTGGAAGAGATATTTTCACAAGGACTTGGTATGGAGCTAGAATCTCTTTAACAGTTGGAATTGCAGCGGCATTAATAGATATAATTATCGGTACAATTTACGGTGCAATCGCTGCTTTATCTTCAAAATTTGTCGATGAAATTATGATGAGAATCAGCGATATAATAGCAACGATTCCCCATCTTTTATTAGTTATTTTATTAATAGTTTTTATGAAACCTGGAATTGTAACAATTTTAATAGCTCTAACAATGATACATTGGATAAATATGGCAAGAATTGTAAGAGCGCAGATATTATCTTTAAAAAAAATGCCATTTGTACAAGCTGCAAAAATGATTGGAGCCTCAAAATTTCGGATAATATTCACTCATCTTTTTCCAAATTGCATAGGATCAATTATTACAACTATGACAATAAGTATCCCTGTATCAATTTTTACTGAAGCTTTTTTAAGCTTTTTAGGCCTCGGTATACAAGCGCCTATCTCTTCTTGGGGAGTAATGGTAAACGATGGTCTTTATGCACTTAGATATTATCCATTTAGATTATTTTTTCCAGCACTTGGAATATGTTTGACAATGCTTGCTTTTAATCTAGTTGCAGATGGACTTCAAAATGCTTTTGATCCAAAGGCTATAAAATGAAAAAAGTTTTAGAAATCAAAAATCTTGAAATAGAATATTTTAGTAAAAAAAACAAGATCATAGCGCTTAAAGACATAAATATTGATCTATTTGAAAATGAAATCATCTCAATTATTGGAGAGTCAGCATCTGGAAAAAGCACACTTGCTTTAGCGATTTTATCTTTATTAGATTCAAATGCTAAAGTTACAAATGGGCAAATTATATTTGAAAATGAAAATCTATTAAAAGCATCTGAAAAAGAGATGAATAAAATCAGAGGAAAAAAAATATCGATAATTTTTCAAGATCCCTTCTCTTCTTTGAATCCCACAATGAAAATAGGAAAACAGATTTTAGAGGCTATCTCTAACAATCCTTCTAAACAAAAAGTAAAAAATCTTTTAAAAGATGTGGGTATTCAAGATACTACTTTGCGCTACAATCAATATCCTCATCAAATAAGTGGTGGGATGAGACAAAGAGTTATGATAGCAATGGCGATAGCTTCAAATCCCAAAATTATAATAGCAGACGAGCCGACAACTTCGTTAGACACAACATATCAAATGCAAATTATAGATCTTTTAAAAAATATAAATAAAAAATATAGATCATCTATAATTTTCATATCTCATAATATTGCTTTAGTTTCGAATATTGCAACGAAGCTATTTATTATGAAAGAGGGAAAAATAGTAGAGAGAGGAAACACTCAAAATATTTTAAACAGAGCTGCGCATCCATATACTGAGCTTTTATTAAATTCTTTGTTTAAAATGGATAGAAAAGAAAAAATAAATTTTTGACAAATCTAGATTTGAAAAAATTAATTTTAAAAAAAATGAAAAGACACATAATTAGAGTTCAAAACTTAAAAAAGCATTTTTTTATAAAAGATAAAACTTTAAAAGTTTTAGATGATATTAGTTTTGAAATTGAAACAGGTAAAACTCTAGCTATAGTTGGAGAGTCTGGCTGCGGTAAATCTACTATTGCAAATATTCTAGCATCCTTAATAAAACCAACATCAGGCGATATTTTTTTTGAAAATAGTTTAATTAATCAAACAGGCAAAGGCCTGATAGATAAAGATCTAACAGATCAAGATCTGAAAAAAAATATCTCAATGATATTTCAAGATCCTTATCTGTCTTTAAATCCTAAAATGCGAATTGAACAAATTATATTAGAGCCGATAAAAGTTCATGAAAAATTTAGCAGGATAAAACTTAAAGATTTAATAGATGATATTTTACAAAAAGTAAATTTACCGATTTATATAAAAGATAGATATCCGCATGAGCTAAGTGGAGGGCAAAGACAAAGGGTTGCAATAGCTAGAGCAATTATTTTAAATCCTAAATTTATAATTGCAGATGAGCCTTTATCTTCTTTAGATGTCTCTATTGGAAATGAAATTATTAAACTTCTACAAAATCTACAAAAAAAATTAAATTTGAGCTACTTATTTATCTCTCATGATCTTGCCGTTGTAAAATATATATCAGATTTTTGCAATGTTATGTATCTAGGTGAGTTTGTAGAAAAAGCACCAACTAAAAGTTTATTTTCAAATCCTTACCATCCATATACAAAAGCATTAATTTCAAGCTCGTATGCTATTGAGAAAAATGAAACAAAAGTGATTTTAAAAAATGAGCTTCCCTCTTTATTAAATCCACCGAAAGGGTGTCTTTTTTCTACTAGATGTCCTATAGCTGAAAAAATCTGTTTTGAAAAAAGACCACTTCTTAAAAAAATTAATGAAGATCATTTAGTTGCATGTCATTTAGTAAATGCTAAATCTAGCTCTTTAGGCAGTGCAAAAACTACATCTTCATCTTTATAGATAATTTCACTAACTCCTTTCAATCCCATTTTGTATAACTTTTCGATACATCTTTGAACTACATCTTCTGGAGTAGAAGCGCCTGCTGTCATCGTAATTGTTTTGACATTTTGAAGCCAATTTATATCTATTTCATCTTCTGAGTTTATTAGATAAGCCTCTTTTTGTCTTTTACTAGCCAACTCTTTTAATCTATTTGAATTTGAACTTGTTGGATCTCCAACAACTAAAACCAAATCAATTTTATCTAATATCTCTTTTAGAGCCATTTGTCTATTTGTAGTAGCGTAGCAAATAGATGATGATGGCAAAGTCTCAATTTGAGGGTATTTTTCTTTCAAAGCTTTTATAATATCTTTTACATCATCGATGCTAAGAGTAGTTTGTGTAATATAAAATAGCTTTTGATCTTTTTGAAAATTTAAATTTTCAATATCCAATTTCTTCTCAATAATTACAGTATCATCTTCAGCCTCTTTTGCAATACCGATAATCTCAACGTGTTTTTTCTTACCAATCAACACTATTTTATATCCCTTTTTTGCAAATCTTTTTACAGCCGAGTGGATTTTTGTAACAAGTCCACATGTTGCATCTATTTGAAGAAGATCTCTTTTTTTAGCCTCCTCTCTTATTTGAGGTGCAACCCCATGCGCTGAAAATATAACTTTTTCACCAATAGGTACATCTTTTAGATCCTCAATAAATATAGCTCCCTTTTCTTTCAAAGCATTTACAACATGTTTGTTATGCACAATCTCATGTTTAACATAAATTGGTGCACCCCACATCTCTAAAGCTTTTTCAACAGTTTTTATAGCTCTGACAACTCCCGCACAAAATCCTCTAGGTCTTAATAAAAATAGCTCCATAAAAAATATCCTTTATATAAAAAAAAAATCATAAACATTATATATAAAAAGCTTATAAATTACAAAAATTACTTTTTGTATTTCTAAACAAATTCATTGCAGAAAAAATCAATGTCCATTATCGTTCTCGCAATTATTTAAACTTGGAGATGCATTATGGCAGCTTTAGCTTCAAAAGTTCAAAATATACCTCAGCATTTTAAAAGTGGGATATATAATGTAAGTAAAAAGTTTAATGAATTTGATAAAAAATTAGAGAAAGTTGTATGTGAAGCATTTAAAGAGTTAAAAGAATTATTTTCTAATGTTATATCAGAGACTTATGCATTTTTAAAAAATCATAAACTTTCTTGTTTTACATATATTTCAGCTATATTATGTGGTTATTTTAATGTTGGTAATCCAGCTCACGTAATTGCTCTATTTGCAATCACTGTAGTTCATGAAACTATTAGCTATTTTAAAAGCCCAGATTATCGATTTAAATGTACAACAAAAAAATTCATACAATCTATTGAAAATCTACAAAAACACTGCAGAAATAAAGAAGTTGCAACCAATGATTTAGAATTCGGAAAAGCTAGTGCCCAAGTGAAACAACTAATTTCTGATCTTTACACAGGTTATAAAATGGCAAAAAATGGTGAACAAGCAAAAAAATGGGAAAGTTATCCGGATAATAGATATTTTA
>JAAKFX010000149.1 GCA_011064865.1 Candidatus Anoxychlamydiales bacterium | reverse complement strand
TATAGAAAAAAAGAAAAATGCCATATGCAGCAATAAACAAAATTGATCTTTTTAAAATTTTAAAAAAATAATCCAGATCCAAATTTTCTAAATGCTGAGAAAAAATAAAAAAGAATATGAAAGGCAAAATAAAAAAGCAGACTAAAAATGAGATTGTAAATCCAATATCTTCAATGCCATTTATATACATGGATATGAGTGAGTAGATTTGAAAGGGGATTAGAAATAAAAGAGAATAGATATGATCTTTATTGATATAATATTTTTTTCTTATAAGAGATATGAGAGCAATAAATCCTAAAAGTAAATATCCCCAAGTAATTGGGATATTTTTTATTTTTATGCCGCCTTTCGGAAAAACAACAATAAATAGCATCAAGATAAAGATACAAAAATTCATTAAGGAATTTTTGCTTTTAGTGCGTGAGGTATTAATCACTTCTTTTTATGTGTTTATTTAAAAAAGTGCTAAGTTTCATCATATCGATCGGTTTATCAAAAATTTTTGATAAATTTTTATCAGGATTGATGATTCTTTTATTTTTTGGATCTTGAAGTTTTTTGGCTTTTATATATTTCCAAACATTTTTCAAGATATCGGATCTAGATAATTTTTTCTCTTTAACAATAGCTTCAAGTTCTTTTGATACTTCATATAAGTTAGATCCCTTTTTCCCCTTTTTACCAAAAAATTCTTTTTTCTGATGGGCTGTTTTAGGATGATTTGCATCATATTTTGTCTCTAAATCATCTAAAGCATTTACAATCACATCACATTCAGGGAAATTTATGCAGGAGAAAAATATTTTTCCTCTTCTAGAGCGTCTCATAACAATTTTACCATCACAGCCAAGTGCTGGACAATCAGGTCTATCTTCAGGCTTTAAAAAGGCTTCTCCTTTTTTAGGAATATTTACAATGCCCTGACATTTAGGGTAATTAGAGCAACCTAGAAAAGCTCCAAATCTACCATATCGAAGTGTCATTTTTGATTTACATTTTGGGCAAGGTTGATCCCAATCAAAATCTGGTTCATAATCCTCTTTCTTAAAATCCATAAGCTCAATCGCTGAAGTAAAATCGCAGTCTGGATATTTAGAGCATCCATAAAAATATTTATTTTTAGACCAAATTTTTTGAAGAGGCTCTTTGCATTTAGGGCACTTTCTAGATGTTTCTAATTTAGGTATAGTTGCTGTTTTTTTAGCCTTTTCTACCATAGGTATAAATGCAGTATAGAATTCTTTAATTAAACTTTGCCATTTGCGTTTGTTTTCAGCGACAAGTTCTAAATCATCTTCCATAGCAGATGTAAATCCTACACTTACAATTGGTGTGAAATTTTCTTCTAAAAGTTGAATAATTAGCTCTCCGAGTTGTGTCGGTTTTAGAGTTAATTTTTCTTTTATAGTGTATTCTCTATTTTGTATTTTATTCATAATAGCAGCGTAAGTCGATGGACGGCCAATTCCAGATTTTTCTAGCTCTTTAACTAGCGAGGCTTCTGTATATCTAGCTGGAGGTTTTGTAAAAGACTGTTCAGATATAACATCTACTAAATTCAGGTTTTTTCCTTTTTCTAAATGTGGTAATAGTTTTTCTTTTTCTTCTTCTTCAGTATCTGTTTTTTCTACATATAATTTCAAAAATCCATCAAATTTAATGTTAGATCCAGTTGTTCTTAAAATAATTTTTTTATTCGTTTCAATATCGCAAGATACAGTATCGTAAATAGCAGCCATCATTTGAGAGGCTACAAATCTTTTCCAAATAAGAGAGTAAATTTTGTATTGATCCAAAGTTAAAAGATCTTTTATCTCTTGCGGGTCGTGATGTAAATTTGTCGGTCTAATTGCCTCATGCGCTTCTTGAGCTGATTTTTTACTTCTATAGTGTATCCCTTTTTCAGGAAGATATTTATTTCCATATTTATTTTTAATAAAAGCTCTTGCAGATGACATAGCTTCTGCAGCTATACTTACTGAATCTGTTCTCATATATGTTATGAGACCTTCAAATCCTTTTGACTTTAAATCAACCCCTTCATAAAGAGATTGTGCGATTCCCATAGTTCTATTAGCTGAAAAGCCAAAATGTCTCGATGCTTCTTGCTGTAGTGTAGATGTAATAAAAGGAGGGGTTGGATATCTTTTTTTCTCTTTTTTATCTACTTTTGCAACTTTATATGTTGCATCTTTTAGTTTAGTAACTATGCTTTTTGCTGTTTTCTCATTAGAAATTAAAAAAACATCTTTTTTATCGGTTTTTTCTTTTTCAACTCTTTTTCCATCTACGCTATATAAAAAAGCTTCAAAAGCTTTTTCCTTAGCAGGTGTATTTAATAGAGTAGAAATCTTCCAATATTCAACAGGTTTGAACTCTCTAATTGCCACTTCTCTTAAAACTACAAGTTTTAAAGCTACAGATTGAACTCTCCCAGCTGAAGTTCCTTTTCCTCTTTTTATAGTTTTAGATAAAATAGGCGATATTTTATATCCTACAATTCTATCTAATAATCTTGGCATTCCCGACCTACATATC
>JAAKFX010000148.1 GCA_011064865.1 Candidatus Anoxychlamydiales bacterium | reverse complement strand
TTTGTTGAGACCACTCCAGAAGAAGATGAAAATTTTAGTGAAAGGCTAGATAAAACTTTAGATCATTATCTGCAAGAATATAACAAAGACAAGAAACTTGATTATGAAAAAATTGATAAAGAAGATGTCGTAGCAAAATATATACATCATTATCCAAAAAAAGATGGAACTCTAAATTACAAAAGACAATTCTCCTTTAGAATTGTTTATAGAAAAAAAGGTAAAAACGGCTATATTTTAGATAAAAATGGTAATTATACTTATGATTTAAAATATCTATTTCAAGGGAAAATTGATGAAGTTGTCGATTATGACCATCCTCTTTTAGAAGCTTTAGGTGTTTTTAAGAATTTTCAGTATTTACCTGATGAAAGCGGTTCAAATAAAACTCTTAGAGCTACATATCAAACAGGTATTAAATATTTAGAAACAAAAAATTTAAACACAAAAAATATCTCTCACGAAACTGAAAAAGATAAAAAAACTGTTACCCCAGATAAACTTATCTGTTCTTATCATGCAGCTTTAAATTTATTGAAAGATAAAAAAGAAGAATTTGATATGACAAAAGATGCAATGGATAGCAAAGCTATGGAATTGAAGCAAAAAGTGAAGCTAGGTGATGGAGAGCAAGATGTTCATGAAGTTTTAACAAAGAGTGATTTAATTGATACAGCTCAATTTGCAGTAGAAAGAACTTATACTCTACAAGCAGATCCTACAAAAGATTTAGCTAAAGAAGAGATCAAAGAAACAGCCAATATTCCTTTACCTTTACCTGTGCTAGCGCTAGGAGATACAAAAGAAAATAATATACAACAAATGTTTAACAAGCATCTCGAAAATAGTGATAAGTTGCCTACAGATTTCAAAGATAAAAATGGAAACGTAAGATCGATTGAAAAAGAAGAAATAAGATATGTAGGAAAACCATCTTCTTTAGTTTTAGGAATAGAACGTTATAAACGAGAAAATCCTACTGCTGAAACAACAAAAATTACAACTGGGATTACTGATGTAGACTCTGTGACAATAGCTAAAAAACATATAAAAAATGCAACAGAAGATACTAAATATTCTTTAAAAGGTTTTATCTTTCATGTAGGAGCTACTCCTAATAGTGGTCATTATATTACATATGCACAAAATCCAGATGGAAAATGGGTAATTTTTGATAATATTAAAACAGATGCTAATGGCAACTTTGTAGATTATGGAAGAGTAATAGATACTAATGACACAGATTTCGATGATAGAAAAAAAGCTGCATATGTATACTTATATGAAGAAGAGCTTAAATCATAAAGCTTACAAGTAAAATAAAAAAAATATTTTTCTAAAAAAGATTCTCAATAAAAATTAAATTCAAATATTTATCTCTATAAAATTCATTGATTTTCAAATATAATTCAAACATAATACATATCAATATTTTAAGGTGGCATAGCCAAGTGGTAAGGCGGGAGCCTGCAAAGCTCTTATTCCTCAGTTCGAATCTGAGTGCCACCTTTTTTATTTTGCAAAATTTATGCTATATATTATCTCAACTCCCATTGGTAACCTTAAAGATATCACTCATCGAGCGATAGATGTGATGGCTCAGTGCTCGTATATTTTATGTGAAGATACTAGGGTTAGCAGAGTTTTGTTAGATAGATATAACATCAAAAAAAAGTTAATTAGCTTTCATAAATATAGCGAAATAAAACTGCAAAAAAAGATTTTACAAGATTTAAAAGATGATAAAATAGTTGGGTTAATATCAGATGCAGGCACTCCCCTTATTTCAGATCCTGGTCAAAACTTAGTAAAAAGCTGCTACAAAGAAAATATTAAAGTAGAGGCTATCCCTGGAGCATCTAGTGTAATTCAAGCTTTAGTTTTAAGTGGATTTGATACAAAGACATTTCAATTTCTAGGTTTTTTATCTAAAAAAGAAAATGAGCTAAATTTTCAAATAAAAAAGATGTTATTTTTCGATGGAACATCTATTGCATTTGAGTCAGCTAAAAGAGTCTTAAAAACTACTCAAAAAATAGCTCTTTTAGATCCAAATAGAAATGTAGCAATTTTAAAAGAGATGACAAAAAAGTTTGAAAAAAGAATCTGTATGAAAGCTCATGAGATGGAAAATTATTTAAAAAACAATCCACTAAAAGGCGAGATAGTAATTGCGATAGAGAAAGGAGAGCTTTTACATGATATTAGCATTGAAGAGTGTGTAAAGCTACTGCAGAGTTTATATGGACTTAGTTTAAAAGAGGCTATTAAAATGGGAGCAAACCTAAAAAACATCTCTAAAAAAATAGTATATAAAAAGTTCAAAGTGAAATAGATTTAAAAAAAACTTAAGTTTTAAGCTTTGTTGAAAAGAAACTAAAAATTAGATAAATTATCTTATTTTAAAAAATATAAATTCAAAATTTAGGAGTTTTTAATATGTCTTCAAACCCGAAAGAAATTATTTTTGAAGAAAAGGCAAAAGAGAAATTAAAAAAAGGAATAAACGAAATTGCAGATGTAGTATCGGTAACTCTAGGCC
>JAAKFX010000147.1 GCA_011064865.1 Candidatus Anoxychlamydiales bacterium | reverse complement strand
GCCATATATACAGAAGCTTCTCTAGCAGAAACCGGCATAGAAGATGTATTACAAATAATTACAGTACGATTTATGAGAGGCTCATTTGTTTTACTATCGATTAGTCTTGGAAACTCTCTTAAAACCTCAACAACTTCCCCAGCTCTCTCTCCACAAGCTGCTACTATAACAATATCGACATCGCTATGTTTTGCTAAATGGTGTTGCAAAACAGTCTTTCCAGCTCCAAAAGGTCCTGGAGTACAAAAACTACCACCTTTCAATACTGGAAAAGGCACATCTAAAAGCCGCATTCCAGTTGTCATCATTTGAGATGGAGATTGTCTTTTTCCTTCGATAAGAGGTGTTTTTATAGGCCATCTTTGTATCATAGATATATCATATTCTTTTCCATTATCATCTTTTGCTTTAACAACGGTAGTATCGATAGTGTAAGAGCCATTTTTGATAACATAGCTAACTGTAAGCTCTTTTCTAAAAGAAAATGGGGTCATGATTTGATGAGTGAAGTGAGACTCTTTAACTTCTGCCAAAAAGTCCCCTCTTTGAACTTTATCACCGACTTTTACTTTAGATATAAAATCCCATTTTTTTTCTCTATCCAATGCATTTAGATACAGTCCTCGAGATAAGAAAAAGCCTGCTTTTTCAGAAATTTTCTCGAGTGGATTTTGAAGACCATCGTAAATGGAAGTTAAAAGTCCTGGTCCGAGCTCTGCTTCTAATAGATGTGTTGAAAATTCAACTTCACTATTTGCTTTTATACCGCTAGTATCTTCAAAAACCTGAATTTTAGCAATGCTTCCCGCTATCTCGATAACTTCTGCAGCAAAAGATTTATCTTGGAGTTTAACATAAGATACTTCGCCTTGTTTAATATCTCCTTCGAAAAGAACATGCAATAAATTACCAAAAGCTTTTATAACAGTTCCTGTAGCTTTTTTTTCCATTTTAATCCTTATAATGTTTCTATCTGTTCTCTACCTTTATCTTCATTTAATTTAAAAAAATCTTCTACAATTATTAACTGCGTTGCATAAGCGAGTATTTGATCCATTGTAAAAGGTTTTTTTTCTGAAAACATCTCAATTTGTTTAAACTTATATTCTAATAGGGCAATATGCATCGCTTTAGGATCATTTATATATTTTTTATAAATGTTTTTCACTTTTTCATACTCTTTTGGAGGCTCAAAGACCTCCATATCTTTTTGCGCAATGATATATGCAACAAACTCATCTTTTGGATCTTCAAACTGAAACTCTTTTAGAAGATCTTTTCTCATTTTTTTAGCTCTAAGTGCCGCTATAACCAATCTAAGTTCTCTTTCAAATTTAAAATAAAATTTTAAAAATCCCCTCTCTTTATTAATTATCTCATTAAAAAAAGATGAAGTTAGAAAAGAAAAATTTTTTAATCTATCTTCTGTAGTTTCATATCTATCTAAAAAATCAAAAACAAAGTCAGGAAAAACATCTCTAATTAAAAGGACATCTTCTAGCTCAGCTGTATTTAAGTTGCCTCTCGGATCGATCTCTTTTGAGAGCCACAGCAGTCTCAAATTTGTAATATCGATATATCTTTTAAATAAAATAGCTTTATTTAAATCAGATGCAGATAAATTAACCTCAAACATAAATTTTAACTCTTCGAAACTAATATCCGATCTTGCTTTTAGAGAAATAGTAGGCAAAGCTGTCGCTAAAAAATAATACTTTTGCATAGCAGTTTTAACTAAAAATTAATTTACGAAAATCAGATCTAATATGATCTGAAACTAAAACTTTTAAAGCATCATCAGAAATATCAATAGTTATTTCTTGATCTATAAGTTTTAGTTTTATACCACCGTCAAAATCTCCGATGATAACTTCTTTTTCTTTAAGTTTATCTATAGTCTCTTTTAGTAGAAGAGAATTTATAGATTTCAGATCAACCTCTCTTGGAACATATGCGCTTACATCTGAATCTATTCCATACTCTTCTATAGTCTTTATTAAAGCATTTATTAGATTTGCGATTATTTTGGGATCTTTTGTCTCTTTTACAAGATAATTTTTTAAATTTTTTGAAAAAAGCTCTTTTTCAATTTTTTGTTTTAATACTTCGAGCGCTTGTCTTGTTGCAAGGTTTAAAGAAGAATCAAATATTTTTCTCTCTTTTTCGATATCTTTTTTTGCTGTATGTAAAAGTCTCTCTTTTTCCTTATGAGCTTTTTTAATAATTATATCTGCTTGAATATTCGCATTTTCAACAATCTCTTTAGCTCTTTCTTGGGCAGGAAGTAGAGTCTCACTTCTAATGGAGTCACATATTTGTTGAATTTTATCTTCACCCCTATCTAATTTAACCATAAAAATTACCTAAAAATATTATTTCATTTACTGTAAATTATATAGAGAATCTCTTTTTTTGGGAATAAAATTTGAAATTATAAAACTCCAATATTAAGTTCAAAAAAAATAAAAATTGTAAAAAAGGTAAAAACTTAGTACAAAAGATATGAAAAATTTTTAAAAAATAGGTCAAAATATATTATGAGAAAAAAAGCTATCTCAACAA
>JAAKFX010000146.1 GCA_011064865.1 Candidatus Anoxychlamydiales bacterium | reverse complement strand
ATCATAAAAACCTCACATCTGTTAGACTTATTCTAGCTATCATAAAAATTTACTTCAATTTAAGTTAATTTTTTTATATAAAATTACTATAAAACAAAAAAAAATATATGAAATCAAAACCTGCTACTTTTACTACAAAAATAGATATTAATCTAGCTGAGAAGTTAAAAAACGATCTACAAAACCAGGGATTTACTTTCAAAGAGCTAGCTTATGCTATTTTTTCTGCTAAAAAAAAGGGTGTAACCTGCGTTTTATATAAATCTGGCTCACTTGTCGTGCAAGGAAAAGATAAAGGAGAATTTATTGAATTTTATTTAGAGCCTGAAATATTAAAAACATTTTCTTATACCCATCCTGAAGCTTTAGTTTCAATGACCTCTAGAATAGGAGTTGATGAAGCTGGCAAGGGTGATTTTTTTGGACCACTTTGCGTTGGAGCTTTATATGCTGATGAAAAGGGAATCAAAAAATTAATCTCGCTGAATATTCGTGATAGCAAAAAGATTTCAGATAAATCAATTTTAGATCTTGCGAGTATATTAAAAGCTAATTTTCAAATAGCAGTCGTTCGTATTTTTCCAGAAAAATACAACGATCTATATTTAAAATTTAAAAATTTAAATCATTTACTTGCTTGGGCGCATACAGCTGCACTATCAGAATTGGTTGCAAAAACTGATTGTAAAAATGTAATTATCGATCAATTTGCAAACAAATCTGTAGTAGAGTCTGCTGTTAGAAGAAAAAGCTTAAACATACATTTAGAGCAAAGAACAAAAGCTGAAGAAGATCCTGTAGTTGCTGCAGCATCAATACTCGCTAGAGCTTCATTTTTAAAAGGCTTAGAAGAGTTGTCTTCTCAATATGATCAAAAACTGCCTAAAGGAGCATCAGCAATTGTAATAGATGTTGGTAAAAAATTTGTTGAAAAGCATGGATCTGAATCTTTAGAAAAAGTAGCTAAAATCCATTTTAAAACCACTCAAGCTGTTACAAATGGAGAAGGAAATATTTAAAAAGAAAAACGTTACGTTCCCGCAGGTTTTGATAATATGTGAACATCTGTTGCAGATCCTAAAATGAGCTCATCTAGTAACCCAACAAAAATTCCTGTATCAACAACACCTTTTATCGCGTTTAATTCATCATGCAATTTTTGGGGATCTTTTATGAATTCAGATAATTTTATATCTAAAATAAAATTTCCTTTATCGGTTTCATAATTAGATCCTTTGAGATCTTCTCTAATTTCGAATTCACAATAACCCATTTCTCTTAAAGCTTTTTCTACAAGGTCATTTCCTTTTTGAGTCACTTCTATAGGAAAAGAATCTTGTCTTCCTAAATATTTTCCATATTTCTGTATATTGATCATAATAATCACTTGTTTTGCCATCAAAGCTAAATCTCTTTCTTTATGAAAAGACCCGCCTTTTATCATACAAAAATTATGATCTACTTCATCTGCTCCATCAACATAAACATCAAACATTTTGGTAGTACTAACAAATCCACTATATTTCACAACATCCATATCAATAAGTTCTTTAGCAAGTGTATAAGATGCGTCGGAGCTTGCAATAACTTCAATACCAAAAAGGTCATTTTTTTTGCATCTTTCAGCTAGGGCTTTAATAAAATATAAAGCTGTAGTTCTTGGTCCTAGAGCTATAATATCTCCACTTTTGATTCGACTTGCTGCAACTTCACCTAATTTTTGTTTTACTAAATCTATCTCAGGTGAATTTATTACGCCACTTTCATTCAATTTAAACACTTGATCAGAACTCCCGCTAGAAGAGGGGGGAGGGAGACCACCAACGCTCATATAAACCTCCAAAATAAATCCCAACACTATCACATATTAAAAAATGAGAGTCCAATATTATTTTTATAGATATATATTTTTTATAAAATATAAAAAGAAGCTTTGAAAAACTAACGTTTCTAGTTTTTCAGATTAAAAGAGCTGATATATTTATCGTAGGTTTTATCTAACTCTAAGTGATCATCATATTCCATAGCGATGAGATACATTTTACTATCTGAGATAATAGCCTTTCCTTTAAATAATCTATTTTCATTTTCTACTAAAAAATCTAGAGCTGTAAGATCTTGAAATTCAGAATATGAAGCTGAGATTAATTTTTTTTCACTTTTATGATTCAAAATACCATTTAAAAAACCTTCTAAGCTTTGGATCTCTTTTCCTGAATCTATTTTTGTCGGAAAATCCACTATTATCATCATACAAACAGTGCTATCTTCATCAAAAGCGGATAAGTAGACATTGTAGTTAATATAAGAGTTGTCTTCGATTGGAATTATCTGTTTTATATGATGGGGTTTATTTGGAAATAGAATTTCGCATTGTCCATCTATGGAATAGAATTTATGCCATGAAAAATTAGCAGCGCTAATTAAAATACAAAAAACAAAAAATAGAAGACTAAATTTTTTCATCTTAAATTAAACCCTTTCATTATTAAAAAATAGATAAGAGAAATCACAAAAAATATAGCTACAAAAATCACTATCGCAATCAAAATATTTAAGATTGCTTTTCCGATAGAAAATTTTTGAACTTCAGCTAAAGCAATAATATAAAGAACCAAGATCCAAACACTTAAAACCAATTGTGTGAAAAAC
>JAAKFX010000145.1 GCA_011064865.1 Candidatus Anoxychlamydiales bacterium | reverse complement strand
CTAATACTTCCAGCCGGAGGATCTAAACATCCAGCATCACTAAAAACTCTTCAAGAAAACAAACATTATCTTCAAATGCAGGGAAAAGAGGTTTATAAACACGCTGTTAGAAGAATGAAAGAGGCAATAGAGATTTGTTTGAAAGAGGCAAAATTAACAGAAAAAGATATCTCTTGGCTTATTCCTCATCAAGCAAATGAAAGAATAATAGATGCAATTGCAAAAAGATTTGCGCATTTAGATAAAGAGAAAATCTTTAAAGAGGTTGTTTATAAATTTGGAAATACTTCAGCCTCGTCTGTTGTTTTAGCTTTAGATATTTTAAAAAAGGAAAAAAGAATAAAACCAAAAGAAAAAATTCTTTTAACTGTTTTTGGTGCAGGATTTACTTGGGGTGCAGCTGTTTTAGAAAATAATTAGGCTATTTTTATGAAAAATATCGCTTTTATTTTTCCCGGCCAAGGTTTTCAAAAAGTTGGAATGGGAAAAGATTTTTATGAAAACTTTTCATCTTCTAAAGCTATATATGATAGAGCAAATGAACTACTTGGTTTTAATTTAACCGATGTTATGTTCAATGGACCTAAAGAAAAATTAGATCAAACGCTATTTTCTCAACTAGCTATTTTTGTAAACTCAATAGCAATTTTAAAAGCTATTCAAGAAAAGTATCCTGAAATTACTCCAAAAATATGTGCAGGTCTTAGTTTAGGGGAATACTCTGCTATTTTTGCTGCAAATAAATTAAGCTTTGATGAGCTGCTTTTTTTAATTCAGAAAAGAGCAAATTTTATGCAAAAAGCTTGCCAAAATAATAAAGGTACAATGGCCGCTATTATAAATTTAGATCTAGATATAATCAAAGATGTTATAAAAGATTTTGAAGATGTTTGGATTGCTAATATAAATACTTTTTCTCAAATCGTTATCTCAGGTAAAAAAGAATCTATTGAAAAAGTATGTCTAGTTTTAAAAGAAAAAGGAGCTAGAAGAGCTCTACTTTTAGATGTTGAAGGCGCTTTTCATTCGCCTTATATGAAAAAAGCTCAAGAGAATTTAAAAGATGAAATTCTAAAAACAAATTTTGTAAATAGCGATATCGATCTTATAATGAATGTAACAGCGGACTCATTTCAAGATACTAGTAATTTAAAAACAAATTTGATAAAACAGGTAAGCTCAACTATTAGATGGGCAGATACTATTAAAAAAATGGATGAAAAAATAGATCTATTTATTGAAATAGGATCTAAATCTTTAACTAATATGAATAGAAAAATGGGTATAACAGCTAAATCTATTTCAATAGAGACAATATCAGATTTAAAGGAGTTAGATGATGCACTTCAAAAATAAAAAAGTAATAATTACTGGAGCGAGCGCTGGAATTGGAAAAGAGATAGCCACATCTTTTGTAAAACATGGAGCAGATATAGCTATTTTTGCAACAAATCAAGATCGTTTAAATAAAACCCTAAAAGAGTTAGAAGATGTTAAAGTAGATTCTAATCAAAAAATTATAACTAAAAAAGTAGACGTTTCTAAATATCTAGAAGTTGAAAGCTCTATAAAAGAAGTTTTAGATCAATTTGGTCATATCGATATTTTGATCAATAATGCAGGTATAACAAAAGATAATCTTTTAATGAAGATGACGGAAGCTGATTTCGATAGAGTCATTGATATAAATTTAAAATCTATTTACAATACCTGTAAAGCAATAATTCGTCCCATGATGAAAAATAAAAAAGGTAAAATTTTAAACATTAGCTCTATTGTAGCTCTTATTGGTAATCCAGGACAAACCAATTATGCAGCTTCTAAAGCTGGAATGATCGGTTTTACAAAATCTTTAGCTAAAGAAGTGGGCTCTAGAAATATATGTGTAAATGCAATTGCTCCTGGATTTATTGAAACTAAAATGACTAAAGATCTACCAGAGAATGTAAAAGATCAAATGTTAAAAAACATTCCGTTAAAACGCTTCGGCTCTGCAAAAGATGTAGCTAATTTAGCTATGTTTTTAGCTAGTGATGACGCCGATTATATAACAGGGCAAACGATAGTTATAGATGGCGGAATGGTGTAAGTTATTTTAAATAAAAAAAGTGAGGAAATATGGCACTAGAAAAGGAAGTTATAGATATTATTGTTGAGCAGCTTGGAGTTGATGCTGCTGATGTAACAGCTGAAAAATCGTTTGTAGAAGATTTAAATGCGGACTCTTTAGATCTAACTGAGCTTATCATGACATTTGAAGAGAGATTCGGTTTTGAGATATCTGAAGAAGATGCTGAAAAACTAAAAACTGTTAACGATGTTATAAAATATATCGAAGCTAAACAAAAAGAAGCTTAAATTCAAAAGAAGGAAGATTTAATCTATCTTGTAAATTAAATCTTCCTGCTTATTCTTTTTTATCAATACAAAATATCCTAAATTAAAAAATATATCCTTTAATCGTACATGCTCAAAAATTGGGTATTTCAAAAAAATAAATAGAATTTATATCCAAATTTTTCTTAGAGTGTTGTATAATAAAGTTAATTTTTTATTAGAATAATATGGATAGACAAAAGTTAGTTATTATTGGCTCGGGTCCAGCTGCATATACTGCAGCTATTTATGCAGCAAGAGCAAATCTTAGCCCAATAGTTTTTGAAGGATTTATGTC
>JAAKFX010000144.1 GCA_011064865.1 Candidatus Anoxychlamydiales bacterium | reverse complement strand
TGCCCACGTTCTCGATGAAATTGATATTCAGCGACTGATCTCCCAACAGAATATCCATATCACCGTCACCATCCACATCGATTACTGTCGGGGCGGTGTACCCGTAATAATCCCCGCTGTGGAAAGGCACCCCCGGACACCACAATCCGTCAAAATAACTTCTACTCACATAATTCCCATGGGTCTTGCATATCTTAAATATCTCCTTGAAGATCTCCTCTCTTTGTGAAAGCGTTTTAGTGCCTTCATACCGTCTGGAAGCCGCCAGGATATCGGGTATGTGCAGTATCCTTCCGCCAGCCCTGTCCATCCGAAGCCAATAATCATAATCCATGGCATAATGTAAATCCTCATCGAACTTGCCGACGATATCGGCAACGCGCTTCTTCCAAAAGCTGGCCGGCTGGCAGATGCAACAGTCAAACATGTTTCGTTCAAATGAATAAACATCTGTATTGTACATCCCCGTTTTATTGTCTTCTTTATCATATACTGCCATACCTGATTCAAGTAAAATGGAGAAGTCTTGGTTAAAAACTCAATTAATTTTAGGCGTTTCAGTTAAAATATTTGGAAAAAGCATAGCTAAAATGGTTGTTTATACTGCTGTAGGAGGGTCTGCAGGTTTGGGTATTGGGATAGTTATCGGTGGAACTGTTGGCGGAATTGCAACTGGAGGCCTTGGTATCGTTCCTGGAGCTGCTGTCGGAGGTCTTATTGGAGCTAGTGTCGGTGGAGCTGCTGGAGCAGGATATGGTGTATATAGAGTGATAAGAGATGGAAAAGATGATGTAAATGAATTTTATAGAGATTTACAAATTTTAGAAGATGTAGAAAATGGCTCTCACAAATCTGTAAAATCTACCATTTCTGTAGCTCAGGATTTTTTTTCACATTATTTGGAAGAATTGCATAAAAAACCAATTACAAGTAATATCTTTTGTACGTTATCTGGAGATATTATGTTGTTTCCTGTTAAGACTAATTGTAATCATGTTTTTGAATTGTTAAGTATTACTAATAGCTTAAAAGAATCAGAAGGATGTCCATTATGCAGAAAAAATGTTAAAAAGCTTGAATTTGATTTTGAAACTATGGCAACTATACGAGATGTTGTAAGAGAAGTTTTAGTAGAGTTAAAAAAATCAGCGGGAAAGCAAAATTTATTACTATTACAAAAACAATTTAAAATAACCAAATTTAGTCATTTAGATGAAATAACCAGAGCAAAAATAGAAAATAAAACACCTCTATCATTAGCTGAAAAAAGAAACCTATATCATATACTTAGTGAATATTCTAAAACTTTTGCATCAATTAATCGTTATATGGAAAAATCATTAAGGAAGATTCTAGAGGAAACTCATTATAAGAAAAAAATTGATTCGGATAAATTTGGAGAATTGACTAAGCAATTACAAGAGCATTTTAAATAATATTTTTTGAAGCATAATACTAGAATTTAGGGGTTTCATTAAGCTTGGTTTATATACTAGTTAAAATGTTTTTTTTCAAAAAACAAAATAATAAGTATGAAAAGTAAAAATAAAGAAATTTATGAAAAAAAATAGTATATTATTAGTAAATACTATAAAATATTACCTATTTATTAAAGCAAATTGAGGGTTTTATGAGTGTTAGACCATATTTTAATCAGTTTTCGATTTATTTTTATGAACATTTAGTAGGTTTTAATCATGCTAAAATTAAAGAATTACAAAATGCATTTGATAATTCAGGTTTAGATGTTTCGGATTTATCAATAGGTGATGATGCCAAAATGATTGAAAGTTATTATGTGGATAGAAGTAAATCAAGTGAAATTGATCCTAAAGTTTTAGAAACATTGCTTGCGCAATTAAAAAATAGCATCGATTTAAAAAAAGAGTTTTCATTTGAATTTAAAACACAAAAGGAACATCCAAAAGAATGTAGATTCTTTTTTAGAACTTATACAAGGAAATTTGAGGAGTTTTCAAGGCTTTTTTTAAAAACAAATCCCTTTCCAGTAAATGCAAAATCTAGAGATCAATGGCAACGTGCTATAAATATGCATCAAAAGCCCCCTGTTTATAGCAAATTTGCGATCCTTTATGATCATTGGAAATTAAATACTATGAGATATACACATGTTTATCTTGATTATGCTTTACGAATGGATTTGAAAAATAGATCAACTAGTATATTAACTAAATTTACTTATTGTGAAGATAAAGAAAGACAAACAAAAATTAGAATTGCTTTTAGAGTGATAAGTAAAACCATCATAGTACTAGGTCTTGTAATTGGGTTTAAAAAGCTACTGATGTCCAATTCTGGTAAAGCAGTAGAACACCTCTGATAGAAGCCGCTATTTCATGAAAACAGAAAATAGTTAATGAGATTTGATCTAAATGTATAATTAATTCATATAAAAAAATCTACTAATGTTCAACTTTATTTTTTACTAATCAAAAACAGCGATAGAAATTTCTATCAGTTTTTTTTTAATATTTTAATAAAAAATTTATAAAGTAAAAAAAAAATAGAATTTTTATCCTCATTTTTCTTAGATTTAGGTATTATAAAACATAAAATTTATTTGGAAAAATATGGATAGAAAAAAAATAGTCATAATTGGATCGGGTCCAGCAGCTTACACAGCTGCTATATATGCTGCTAGAGCAAATTTATCCCCCATTTTAT
>JAAKFX010000143.1 GCA_011064865.1 Candidatus Anoxychlamydiales bacterium | reverse complement strand
TGAAATAGTATCAAGCACAGACGCCTCATCAAGATCATATTCTTGGATTCCATTGATAAATGGAGCAAAATCCTTATCAATCTGAGCTTGAATCCACTTATGAGCACTATAATCGATAGCATATGATGTAAAATTGAATTTGCATAAAATATCCCATGTTTTATATAACAATCTCTTCATTTTTTTCCTTTACTGACGTTTGCTTTAAAAAAAATATAGATTTTTTTTTTTTAATTCAATAATTGTTTTTTTATTACACCTGGTTGATTTTTTTTGTTTAATAATATGTACTCGAGATGAAATGATTTAAAATCAACATTTAGTATAAAAAGGCTATGCCTTTGATAGAAAATAAAAAACATAAAAATTCATTTAATAATCAGCCTCTTAGAGGTAAATATTTAGTTAAAAACTTTTGGCTTTATTGTTTTTTAAAAGTAGTTGATCTTTTCTCTTTTATTTATTTTAGCTTTTTAAAATTTTTAACTCCAAGATCTATGCGAGAGAGAAAACTAAAAAAAAATGAAAATCTTTTAAAAAGGCCTAAAAAAATCCTGCTCTCTAACATTGCTCATCTCGGTGACACAATAATAGCTACTTGGATTTTACCGATTTTAAAACAAATTTTTCCAAATGCTTCTATTGGTTTTATCTGCTCTAGCTCTTCTAAAGAAATTTTAGAAAACAACTCTTATATCGATAAAATTTATTTTGTTGATCATTGGAAATTAAATAGGTCAAAAAAACATCTTTTTCAAAAATTTTTAAAATATTTCAGATCTAGAAAACAAGCTATAAAAGACATAAAAAAAGAAAAGTTCGATATAGCTATAGATCTATACTATAGCTTTCCAAACTCCATACATTTTTTTTATAAATCTAAAATCCCTGTTAGAATTGGCTATTCAAGTGCTGGATTTGAAAATTTTTTAACATGTAAAAATATTTGGGCAAATAAAAATCAGCATGTTATCTCTTATCATTTAGATCTTTTAAAATTTTTGAAAATAGATCCTAAAGTATTTCAAAACGCATCTATTACTCCTTATATATATCTACCTTCTTCAGCTAAAAAAATTACAATTAATAATTCAAAAACAGAAAATTTTGATCTAAATGAAGGATATATTGTCTGTCATATTGGAGCTGGTTCTAGAAAAAAAATGTGGAATCTATCTAAATGGAAAGATTTAACAGCTAAGCTTTTAAATGATGATCATAAAATAGTATTTACCGGAAAAGGGGATTTCGAAAATACTTTTATCAATGAAGTTATAGAGACTCAAGATTCATTGAAAAAAGCAAATTGTATTAATTTATGTGATAAAATCAATTATTTAAAAATTTTAAAAATTTTGAAAAATGCTAGAGTAGTTATTTGTGTAGATTCGTTTATATTGCATTTAGCTACAGCTCTAGATGTTTTAACAATCGTTATTTATTGTGGTATTAACAATTTTCACCACTGGGTATTTAAAAAATCAAATGTTATACCGATTGTAAAAAAACTATGCTGCAGTCCATGTTATATGAAAAATGGTTGCGAAACTATGGCCTGTTTAAATAATATTGAAATAGATGAAGTTTTAAAAAAAATGGAGATGTTTTCTTGGAAAAGCTTAAACAAAATTTAAAAGGATTATATTTAGCTGTAAAAAAAGATAATTTTGACTTTCACATATCATCTAATGAACTGGATGAGAAAATTCAAAAATTCCCCTCTTGGATGAATAAACAAATTAATGATGATTTTAAATTTTTCTCTAAAAAAAATGATATCGATAAAACTATCCAAAATCTAAAAAATCAAAATCTTTTGAAAAAAGCCCAGCTTCTAAAAGTCAAAATCAAGAACAATAAAGTTAAATATAAAAATTATCTTCCCACTAAATTTTATCCTAGATTTATTCGATTTCACTATTTTTTACAAAAATTATTAAAAGTTAAAAACTTGCCAGATGTAGAATTTTTATATTCTATTGCAGATTCAATAGATGATGATGATATTCTTAACTGCTTAGAAGCTCCTATATTTTGTATATCTAAAAAACAAACAAATCAAAAAGTTATCCTTTTTCCTCATATAGAGTGGATGAGCAAAAATGATGTTTTGTTAGATTCTATATGTAAAGCTGCTTTACATTTGAGCTGGAGTCAAAAGCAAAGCTTAGCTTTTTGGAGAGGCACAACCACAGGTTTTTTAGATATTGAAAAAAATGAAAGATACAAAGTTGTTAAACTAGCTAAACGCTACCCTCAACTAATAGATGCTAATTTTTCTAATATCTGCCAGCTCTCTGATGACAATCAAAAATATTTGATTGAGAACTTCGGTGTAAAAAATAACATATCTCCAATCGAACAACTCAAATATAAATATCTAATTTCAATTGATGGTAACGCTTTTGGGGGATCCTTTTTTTGGCAGCTTTTTTCTAATTCAGTAATTTTAAAAAACAAATCTTCTTATCTAGAGTGGTACTATTCAGGGCTAAAAAGCGATAAACACTTCATGGAGTTCGATAGCGACAAGGATCTAATCGCTAAAATACATTGGCTCAAAGATAACGATAAACAAGCTCAAAAGATGTCTCAAAATGCAAATATATTTGCTAATGATCATCTCTGTAATGAAAGCCTTGTTGCCTATATTTATAAACTACTTACGAAGCAAGCTGAGATTTTGGATAAACAATAAAAAAAAAT
>JAAKFX010000142.1 GCA_011064865.1 Candidatus Anoxychlamydiales bacterium | reverse complement strand
TGTTAATGCAAGTTGGGGAGATAGTAATCTACCATATATTGTTCACGCTGCAGGTAGTCCTGATCCTGAATTTGCTCTCAATGTTGTTAAAGAATTAGTAAAAAGAGGTGCAGATGTTAATCTTTCAGATTCAAGTGGATGGTCAGCTCTTTTTAGATCATCTCTGGAAAATACTCATATAAAAGTTACTAAATTTTTATTAAAAAAAGGTGCAATAATTTATGAACAAGCTCGAGAGTATATTTTTTGTGATCCAGAACACTATTCTAACGAGCTAAAAGAAGATGTACAAAGACAGCCTGGAAATCTTGCAAGAGCTATTAATGAAATTGTTTCAATAAATATGTTTAGAAATGGAGTTTTGTCAAAAGGTGAATCTGTTATTTCATGCCTACCAGCAGAAATAAGAGAACATATTTGTAGTTTCTTAGATTAAACTAAAATTATAGATTATCAAAATTACAAAAAGAGCTTCTATTTGAAGAAAGAAGCTCTTCTTGCTTTAATAGCTATTTCTTTTATAAAATTCTCTTCAAAGAAGTTTCGCAAATATAATTTATATGAATATAGCAAATCTTGCTAAATATTTAATGATAATTGGATTTGTTATTATTGTTGTTGGAGCTATTATTTTCGGTCTTACAAAAATTGGTATTCCTCTTGGAAAATTGACTGGGGATATTCAAATAAAAAAAGAAAAATTTGGTATATACTTTCCGATTGTTACATCTATTGTTATAAGCATAGTTTTAACACTCTTAATAAACTTATTTATCTGGATTTTTAGAAGATAACTTCTTAGAAGTTAGGAAGGCGTAGGAAATCTTAAATTTTTCAGATGATTAGTTAAAATAAGACTATAAACGATATTACAAGAGGTTGAGGTCCAAAGATTATTCTTTTTGTTGTTTAAGAGTGACATAATTAAACCCACTGCTAAATTTGTCATTATTATAGGAATATTAATCCAGCCACTTGTCGGTCCAAAATGATACATTCCAAAAACAAAAGATGTCTTAAAAATAGTTTTTATAAAATCTTGAGTCTTGGTCTCTTTTTTTGAGTTTTCAGACAAGTAAGTCTCTATGTAACCTCTAAACAAAACTTCTTTGATAACAGGATAAATTAAAATTGCATAAACTGTAGCAAAATTGCCGACAAAACCTTTTTGATAGATTAGTTTATTTTCAGAGATAACATTGAAATTAAAAAACTTTAGAGTTTCAGTTAGATATTTTATCAAAAATCTATCAATAAAAAAGACAAGGGGAGCTATAGCGCTGCCAGCTGCAACATTTTTTAAAGCTTTTGTTTTGTCTTTTAAAGAAAAATAATCAGAAAAAGATTTCAATCTATCGGTTTTAGTTAAATGAGCAATAATATCTTTTGAAGCTTTTAAAACAATGATAGTCAGTCCTACATAATAGATTGTATCTATAGCTCCAAAAGCTGTCCAAAATCCATAGAAAAATATGAAAAATGGGATTTTTGTGATAATTCTATAAGAAAAACAAGAGCTATATAAATCTTCTAAAAAAACTTTAGTCGCATCTTTTAGATATGTAAAGCTAGATATGGCTATTTTTTGCACTTTATCTAATCTTTCATGTAAAGATTCAAATCTTCCATTTGAAATAGCAGATCTAGAAGATACAGCTGAAATAGGGGGCAATGGATATGTCATGTAATTTAAAAATATAAAAAGTTTTGGATAACTTTAAGACATTATTTTTAGAAGATCAATAGCATTTTTAACAGCATAAGCATTTTCATCATTGTTAAAATAACAAAAGACTAAAAATTTATCTTTTTGAAAATTTTTTATAATTTTTGCCCACTTTTGAAGAGCATTTTTTGAATATTTTCCAGAATACGCTTTTTTAGGACCATGCAGTCTTATATATACGAAATTTGAAGTAACCTCAAATGGTGTTTTGTATCCTTCTAAATCATAGATGCAAAAAGCTGCTTTATGCTTTTTTAAAAGTTTTAGTGTATCTTTCGTTATCCAGGATCTATCTCGAAATTCAAATGCATATTTATAATTCTTATCTAAAGCTTTTAAAAACTTATCTAATCTTTTTATATCTAATTTCCAATTAGGAGGGAGCTGAAAAAGAATAGGTCCTAGGTTTGGTTTTAAATGTTTTACTCTATTTAAGAATAAATTAAGATGTTTTTTAGGTTCTTTTAACCTTTTTATATGAGTTATAAATCTAGATGCTTTTACAGAGAATTTAAAATCATTACCTACTTCATCTTGCCAATTTAAAAGAGCTTTTTTAGTAGGGAGGCGATAAAAAGTATTATTTATCTCAACTGTTTTAAAAAACTTTTCATAGTATTTTAAAAAATCTTTGGATTTTACATCTGTAGGATAAAATCTTTTTTGCCAATGTTTGTAGCTAAAACCAGATGTTCCAATATATATTTTTTTCTTCATACCGGAACGGTGGTGGTTTCAGTTGGGTGCTTTTTGTCTTTTATCAATTTATGTAAAAATGAGACTAAACAAAGAGTAATTATTCCAGCAATAAGAGCTGATATTCCTAAAATTATAAATGTTTTGAAAAATGCAGGATTAGTTGTTATTGGATCTGTTTTTTTAGATGCTCCAATTGCCATTTTAGAGAAAATATTTGAAAAAACAGCGGCAATTCCAATTATCATCATCCAGGTTCCCATCATTACATTTTGCAGTTTGAGAGGAATGAGCTGACCTATCATCGCATAGCCAATAGG
>JAAKFX010000141.1 GCA_011064865.1 Candidatus Anoxychlamydiales bacterium | reverse complement strand
AAGAATAAATGCAGAAGCTGCAACTGCAGGATCCTATCATGCAACTGCGATATCAATGGTTTTTTGGGGAGTTTTATTAGTAGCTGGAATGTCAGTTGCAGCAATTCTTATCTCATCACATTCAGAATAAAATGAAACTCATTGCATTGATATTCTTTTTATTTTCAACTCTTTTTTTGCAAGCAAATGAAAAGATACCCTTTTTTATTCCACCAGATAAATGGACAGTATCAAATCCCAAAACATATTCAAAGCACATAAAAGTAGCATTCACTAAAAAAGAAAAATCACCTATGAGGGCATCTCTTAATTTAGCTATGCAAAAAACAGATCTATCTTTAGATGCATATATCCTGCAGGCGAAAAAGCTACATGAAAAAGATACAAACACCAAATACACGATAATAGGTACTATAGATATAAAAGATGGCAAAGCAAATCTTAGCGAGATTGATAAAAAAATACATTCTCAAAACTATAAAATGCTACAAATGATTTTTGTAAAAGATAAAACTGCATATGTTATGACAGCAGCTTCAAAAAAAAATAATTTTTTAGAAAACTCTCAAAATTTTATAAAAGCATTCAAATCTTTTGAGCTTATCGATGATCCTTTTTCATTAATAACAGATAGTGAAAAAGCAAAAAATCTTAAACAAAAATATAGAGATACTACTGAGGGCCGAGAAAAATTAAATGAAAAGCAAATAAAAAAAAATCTATTAACTTTCGAAAAATACTTGGACAAAAACTTTCAAAATCTTGGACAATACTTTATAATATTGCTTACTCAAAAAGCTTATAAAAAAATAAAGGAATTTTAAAAATGAGAAAAAAAGTTATTTTAATCTTCATGATGTTTAGCTTTCTATTTTCTAATTATTTAGAAGCAGAAGTAACAGAGGTTCCAAAATTAACAGAAGAGCAAAAAGCCTCATCTAATAAAAAAAACTGGCAACCCTGGACAGTTGCAATTGTAAGCGCTGTATTTGCTTCAGCTGGTCTCATTATTCTAAAAAATAATAAAGGAAAAAAAGCTACCTAAGTATAGTTTTTGCAAAAATAATTCTAGAAATATTGAGCTTTAGCTGGTAAAATTTAGAGCTAAATATCTAAAACTTATTCGAACTACATGAACTTAGATATTTTGAAAAAAAGTTTTAACAAAATAAATTTTTAACAAAAAAACAAAATTATGAAAAAATTATTTTTTTTACTATCAATAAGCTTTGCACTATATAGCTATGCTATAGACGAACATCCAGATACGCATCTAGATGCAAATGAAAATACATTAATTGAAATAGATAAAAGTCAAATTTTAGATCTAGAAAAAAACGATATCTTATTAGAGATATTAGATTATCCAAAAAATGTTTTGCCAGGCAGCTCTTATGATATTAAGTTAAAACTACTCAACAACACAAATGCTTCTGCTTTAAATGATATTAGTATAGATCAATTAAAAGAGTGTAAATATCAATTTTCTGAAAATCTTCCAGTTGAGCTTAAACCTTTAGAAGAAAAACTAATTACAATAAAAATTGATACTCCAAGCGATCTTAAAGAAGAGATGATAAATAATGTTCAAATCAAAAATAAAACTCTAAATTCAGATTATTCAGATACTAATCTTTTAGCAACAACAGAGATAAAACCTGAAGTTTCTAAACCTAATTCAGATAAAACCCCATCTATTTCAACATCTTTTGGCTATGATATTAATGAAAGCCCTGACTCAAAGCTTTATTTAGAGTCTTCAGGCACAAGACTACTAAATAGCAAAGATATTAATTTAGAATATGCTTTAAAAATTCCTGTGATGGTAGAAGGCACAATTCCTAAAAAACTCGATGGAAAACCAGAAAAATTCTACGTTGGCTATAAAACGGATAACTATAACATTTTATTAGGTGATACTGAATACAAAATATCACCATTGACCATCTCTCCTTTTTCTGACTCAGACGATCCCGCACCTGTTGGTAGAGGATCTTTAGTAACAATTAATAGAAATAAATTAGGAGCTGGATTTTTATATTTAAATAAACCTCCGTTTGAAACATCGAACAAATCAAATTCATTTTTAGCTCTTTTATCATATAAACTTTTAAACAACAAATTTAGTGCAGCTATTTTAAATACATCTTATAAAAAGCCACTTTCTAAAAATGAACAGATCTATTCTGTAAGATCTACATATGCTGAAAATGACTGTTTATATGATTTGGAATATGCAAATACTTCTTTGAAAAAAGATCAAGATGCTTATTTTTTTACAGCGAAAGACAAACTCAGCTTTTTATCTTATGATTTTAATGGTTATTTAGCGAAACCTAAGTTTTCAGGTTATTTATCAGATAGATCTGTTTTCAATAGCTTGGCTAAAATCTCTATTTCAAAAAATCTAATTGCTACAGGTTCTTACATGATAAAAAACACTAACTTGGATAAAAGCCTAAATTTAAAAAATGCTAAAAGAGATTTTGCTGCTTTAGCTAAAATAACTTTTGTAGCGCCATTTAAACTATCTTCTAATTTGGTATATGAAAACATAGTAAAAAAAGATGCTCTTGTATCTAGGAAAAACAACAAACTAGATAAGTTTTCACTTATATTTAGCCAACCTATAAACAAATTTACCCTGAGCTCAACTTTAGCAAAAGGTAAATACAGCGCTCAAAAAGAGTCTTATTTAAAAAGAGATTACAACAGAGTAGATTTCAAAGTAGATTATGCACTTTTTAAAAATCAAAAAT
>JAAKFX010000140.1 GCA_011064865.1 Candidatus Anoxychlamydiales bacterium | reverse complement strand
AGCCTTATTGCTCCCCCTCAGTATTGTTAGTGAATACTATTGTTTAAAGATATTAAAATTAGCTTAGATAAAATAGCTTTTATAATTTTAGGCGCTCTTTTCTGCTTTTTCATATCTTTTTTTAATTCTATTTTTTTTGAAAGCTCTTTGAATATATATCTAAAATTAATCTTTTGTGGTTTTGTTGCAATATTAGCAGCTTTATTGCCAGGTATTTCAGGCAGTTTGATTCTAGTAATATTTGGAATCTATCCAATAATTATAAATGCACTATCTAATATCTCAAATTTTCAAAATATAAAAATAATTCTCTTTTTAAGTTTTGGTATTTTTTTAGGACTTTCGATTTTTCCTAGATTTATTTTGTTTTTTTTAAAAAAATATTACAATCAAACGTTAAGTTTTTTAATAGGTCTTATGATCGGTTCTATCTATACTCTTTGGCCCTTTTTCACCTATAGAAAAACTTATCTAGATTCTAAACTTATTTTAGTTAATGAAAAATTTCAATTTCCGAATATTTTTTCGTTAGAATTTATCAAATGTTTTGCTTTTATTTTATTCGGAAGTTTTGTTTTTTATAAAATTAAACAACTATCTACAAAAAAAGATAAAAAAATTAATGAAGATACTTGCATATAAAATATTTGCGATTTATGATTCATTTAAGAAAAGTTAAATAGATATGAGCTATGAAAAGTCTTTCAGATTATGTAATACTAAAAAAGTTGGGATCAGGATCATTCGGTGATGTCTATCTCGCTAAACATCGTTATATCAACAATAAAGTTGCTTTGAAAGTTTTGCCAGAAGAACTTTCTCAAAATGAGAAGTTTATCGAAAACTTTGAAAAAGATGTTGGTAGATTAACAACTTTAGATCATCCCTCAATTGTGAAACTTCACAACATCTCCAAAGCAGATGGACACTATTTTTTAGTTTTGGATGCTATGGTAGATTCCAATGATGAAGTTCTGAGCTTAGAGCGCTACTTGAAATATAAAGGCGATGTTTTAGCAGAAGTTGATGTAGAAACTATTTTAAGACAGATTGCATCTGCTTTAGATTATGCTCATAAAATTAATTTCGATAATGAATTTTTAGCACATCGATCTTTAAAACTTAGCAATATATTTGTTCAATCTACAGATAGTGGACTCAAAGTTTTTGTTTCAGATTTTGGCTTAGCTAGATTAATAGGAGAGGGTAAAGTTTTATTTCAAGCTGAAAAGCTACTTGCAAATGAAATGATGTCAAATGAAGAGCTTGTAAAAAATAAAAAACCGAATGTTGATTTTACTTATAAGTTTTTAGAAAATTATACCTTTTTAGCTCCTGAGCAAAAGTTTAAAGATTTAAATGAAAAGATTACTTTTAGATCAGATATCTACTCTTTTGGAGTTTTAGCATATTATTTAATCGCAAGAGAATTTCCTGAAGGTTATTTCGATCTACCATCAAAAATAGCCCCTGAATATAAACTAAATTGGGATCTACTCATTTGTAAATGCCTACAAAAAGATGTGAATAGAAGACCTGAAAAATTAATCGAAGCTTTGAATTCATTTCTATCTACAGAACAATCAGATATTTCTAGTTTGGAAATTCTATCTTGGGAAGAAGTTGAGAGAAAAGTTGAAAATGCTATGCAAATGTCTTTTGAGTTTTCATCAGATCTCAATAAAGACATTGCAAAAGATAAACCCAAATTAGATAAGAAATCAGTGAAATTTACAAGCGTTGAAAAAACTGATCAAAAACCTAGTATAAAACCACAAAAAGTAGATAGACCAACTTATGAGCCAGATCCTGGTGCAATTTTTCAAAAAGAGTTAAACGTCTCTTACTATCAACCTAAAAAAGCTGAAATCAAAGATGTTGAACCAATTTTAACTGAAATGGTAATTATTCCTGGTGGGTCTTTCTTTAGAGGCTCTGATACAGGTTCTAGAGATGAAAAACCAAAACATAAAGTTACTATAAATAGTTTCGCTTTAGATATCTATTGCATCACAAATGAACAATTTGTAAGATTTTTAGATTTTATGGGTGGTGAAAAAAATAGTGATAATAACGATATCATTAGACTTAGAAATTCAAGAATCAAAAGAACTGCAGGTAAATTAATTATCGAATCTGGCTACTCTAAACATCCAGTTGTCGGTATTACCTGGTATGGCGCTCAAGCATACGCTAAATGGATTGGTAAAAGACTTCCAACCGAAGCTGAATGGGAAATAGCAGCTATGGGTGGTGTTGAAGATGCTGAGTATCCAACAGGTACAAGTTTAGATCATACCCAAGCTAATTTTTTCAACTCAGATACAACATCTGTTATGAGCTATCCACCAAATGGCTACGGTCTTTATGATGTGGTCGGAAATGTCTACGAGTGGTGCGAAGATTGGTATGCTTATAATTTTTATGATATATCTCAACAAGAACCAGAAAATCCAACAGGTCCTCAACAAGGTGTCTATAGAGTCTTAAGAGGCGGGTGTTGGAAATCTCTAAAAGAAGATATGCGCTGCACTCATAGACATAGAAATAATCCAGGTACTGTCAACGGTACATATGGTTTTAGATGCGCTACTGATGTTTCTTAGAAGAGTCAATAAATAGCAATATACTGATTATTAGTTATTTAGATTTTGAGTTTCTTGCAAATTTAACATGAAAAATTAAATTTGCATTAAATTATTTTTCGTGTATATTTAACTTAAGAAATTAAATTTGCAAAAAATTATGAAATATAGAAAAAGAGTTTTAGAGTCAAAAGTAAAAAAATATTTAAAAGTATTTCCGATTGTTGGGATTACAGGACCTAGACAATCTGGAAAATCAACAATGTTAAAACATCTATTTAAAGA